>JAIKYN010000051.1 GCA_024683155.1 Lachnospiraceae bacterium
AAGAATTACAACAACTGGGGTATAAAATTGTGCCATTTGATGACGTGGCGGACATTTATGTGGTCAATACCTGCTCCGTCACCAATGTGGCAGATCATAAGAGCCGGCAGATGCTTCATCAGGCAAAAAAACGGAATCCCAGGGCAATTGTTGTGGCAGCAGGCTGCTATGTACAAACCGGGAAAGAAACCCTGGAACAGGACCCTTTGGTAGACCTTCTTCTTGGAAATAATCTGAAGGGACAACTGGGAAAAGCGCTGGAAGCATATTTTGCGGAGCAGGGTGATGTGACTAGAGCGTCGGGAACGGGTTCTGCCGGGAGCCAAGGCCGGGCAGACATGAAATCCCGATGGGTGGAGGATATCAATGCCCCCCATTCCTATGAAGACATGTTGCTGCTGCATACCGGAGGACATACCCGCGCCGAGATCAAGATCCAGGATGGATGCAATCAATTTTGCACATATTGCGTGATCCCTTTTGCCAGAGGCAGAAATCGTAGCCGTAAGCCGGAAGCGGTTCTGGAAGAAGTAAGAAAGATCGCGGAAGCCGGCTATAAAGAGATCGTGCTTACAGGGATCCATATCAGTTCTTACGGACTGGATTTTGAGGGAAAGACCAATGTAAAAAAGGGGGACAGTTTTCCCTGTGACCATCTGGTATCACTCCTAAAGCAGATCCACGAAGTAGACGGAATCGAACGGATCCGTCTGGGATCTTTTGAGCCACGTATCATTACGGAGGAATTCGTGGATGTGCTGGCAGGGATGCCAAAAATATGCCATCATTTCCATCTATCCTTGCAAAGTGGCTGTGACAGCGTGCTGGAGCGGATGAATCGACACTATACAACGGCGGAATATCGGGATAGTGTGGTACTTCTTCGGGGGAAACTGGGAAATCCTGCCATTACCACCGACGTGATCGTAGGTTTTCCAGGAGAAACGGAAGAAGAGTTCGAGACCACGGTAAAATATCTGGAAGAGCTCAACTTCTATGAGATGCATGTATTTCCATACTCCAGAAGAGCCGGGACACCGGCCGACCGTATGGGGGATCAGCTGACAAAGGCTGTAAAAGAAGAGAGAGTACATCGTCTCATTGAACTCAGAGATCAGCAATCCAAAGCATTCCGGGAAAGCTATATTGGGACAAAACAACCGGTGCTTTTTGAAGAGAGCAAGGTGATCGATGGACACACCTACCAGATGGGACATACGAAGGAGTACATCGAGGTGGCCTGCCGGACAGAGGAAGACCTGAAGGGTAAAATCCTGGATGGGGTGTTGGCAGAAGAGATGGAAAATGGGATAATAAAAGTCAGGGTCATGTGAGACAATTCCGACAAAAGAGCAGATAAAGGATGAAACTAGTGATGGAAATTGCAGCAAACCGTATGGATCGGGGCTTTTATCAATACCAGAAAGAGTATGAAGAAAAGGCATTGGAGGTATTGCGATCCGGTTGGTATATTCTTGGAAAAGAAGAGGCTACTTTTGAAGAAGCTTTTGCAGATTATGTAGGGGTTCCTTATTGTGCCGGTCTGGCGAATGGATTGGATGCATTATGGATCGGTTGTAAACTCCTTGGAATCGGAAAAGGGGATGAGGTATTGGTGCAGGGAAATACCTACATTGCTAGTGTAATGGGCATTTCTATCAATGATGCTACTCCTGTTTTTGTGGAGCCGGATGAATATTATCAGTTGGATCTGACGAAACTGGAAGAAAGACTCACACCTAAAACCAAAGCGGTTATGGTGGTACATTTATACGGCCATATGACCGATATGGATGCTCTGGCTGCTTTCTGTAAAGAACATCAATTATATCTGATCGAAGATTGTGCACAGGCGCATGGCGCCAAGTGGAATGGAAGATGTGCCGGATCTTTTGGGGACATTGGGTGTTTTTCTTTTTATCCTTCGAAGAATCTGGGAGCTTTCGGAGATGCTGGGGCACTGGTTTCTTCCAACCCGGATATCATCAATGAGGCAAAGATCTTTCGCAATTATGGAAGTGAAAAGCGATATTATAATAAAGTGGTCGGAGCAAATTCCCGGTTGGATGAATTACAGGCGGGACTTCTTAATATTCGACTGAAGCATATGGACGGGATTACCAAGGAAAGACAGGAATTAGCGGCAGAGTATTCTGCAAAAATACACAATCCGCTGATCATCTGTCCTAAGACCAGATCAGGGAATATACCGGTATGGCATCAATTTGTGATCCGGTGTGAATATCGGGATCGATTGGCCCAGTACTTGAAAGAAAACGGAATCGGTAGCATCATTCATTATCCAATCCCGCCCCATTTATCAGAGGCATATGGTTATCTGGGGATGAAGGAAGGAACCCTTCCCATTACCGAGCATTATGCAAATACAGTTTTATCCATTCCGATGTATAATGGAATGACAGCGGAAGAACAAGAATATGTGGTCAAGTGCTTAAATGCTTTTCAAGTGTAATGGATCACCTCTGCAGGAGGATATTATATACATGTCATTGCAGGACAAATATCGAATCATTAATTTTATAGAGTGCGGAGATGAACGGGGGAACCTGGTAGTTGCAGAGGGAGAGAGAGATGTTCCTTTTGCGATTCAGCGTATATTTTACATCTATGGTTCGGATGCCACGGTAGTTCGTGGACAACATGCGAATCTTACTTCTGAATTTGTGCTGATCAATGTGAGCGGTACCAGTAAAGTAAAGATCTCGGATGGAACTGAAACGGAGATCATTTTGCTGGATAAACCCCGTATGGGATTATATCTCTCTAACATGCTGTGGAAGGATATGTATGATTTTTCTCCTGATTCGGTTCTGCTTGTCCTTGCCAGTACGCATTATGACGAACATGAATATATCCGGGATTA
>JAIKYN010000079.1 GCA_024683155.1 Lachnospiraceae bacterium
TACTATATTACCGGCGGCAAGGCCATTCCCATTACCTGGAGCAAATCCGGCGAAGCCGCACAGACCAAGTTCAAGGTGAAATCCACCGGCGAAGACATCGTTCTGAATACAGGCAAGACATACATTGCCATTGTTCCTTCCGACAAATGGAGTGAACTGAGTATTCAGTAATGGATAGATTTGAAAGAGAGGAAAAGTAATTTATGCGTAAGAGAGGATTATTATCCTTGCTGTTGGCAGGTGCCATGTTCTGCATGACCGGAATGACTGCCTTTGCCACAGCAGAAGCAACCCCCACAGAAACCACAGCAGAAACAGCTGCCGCAACCGAAAACGTTGCAGACCCTCATGAAGGAATGTACCGTAACGAGCTTTCCGGTGAATGGATCAGCTCCGCTTTGGCTACCCAGCGTCCCGTTGCCATTATGGTAGATAACGAGAAGACCGCTCTTGCTCACTATGGTGTGAATCAATCGGATATTGTTTACGAGATCATGAACAGCACCGCCAACGGACGGATCACCCGTCTTATGTGCCTGGTAAAGGATTATGCCAAGATCACTCAGTTTGGTAGTATTCGAAGCGTTCGTCCCAGCAACTTTATGCTGGCAGCCGAATACAACGCTATCCTGGTTCACGATGGCGGTCCTTTCTATATTAACGATTATATCGCTCAGCCCTGGTCCGATAATTTAAGTGCCGGCTTTGCACGTTTCAGCAACGGCAAGCGTACCGAGTTCACGGAATATGTCACCTACAATGCCTATACCAATAAGACAAAGGGCAGAACCTATGCAGGTCTTAAGACACGTCTGGCACAGGCCGGATTCTCCAAGACCTACAATGAGTATTATGCCGGCCCTAACTTCATTTTCTCTGAGGCACAGATCGGTCTGGATGCAGAAGCAGACGTACGGACAGCCAATGCTGTCAGCCTGCCTTTCCCTCACAACAGTTCCAAGTTAAATTACAATGCTTCCACCGGAACCTATGATTACTATGAATATGGCAAGGCACACATTGATGCCCTTACCAATACCCAGACCACATTCAAGAATGTGATCATCCAGAACTGCTCCTTTACCCAGTACGATCCCAACGGCTATATGGTATACAACCTGGTAACCGGCGAGAACAGCTCCAATGGCTACTACCTGACCAATGGGAAAGCAATCCCCATTACCTGGAGTAAAGCAGCATCCAATGCCCAGACCGTTTACCGCAATGCCAACACCGGCGAAGAACTGGTGCTGAATACCGGTAAGACCTATATCGCTATTGTTCCTTCCGATTCATGGGCTCAGGTATCCATTCAGTAAGAATCACTTTTTGATCCTTCGATCCACCTGTTTTCCATCGGTGGCAATTCTAACAAAAAAAGGCGCCTGCCGGATCATACCGGCAAGTGCCTTTATTTTTTGTTTCTGTTCAGCCCGTAGAAGGTCCGATCATTGTGTCAGGATCTGCAGTGCATGGGCTACACTCTCCGGTTCCGGAGGTCTGGTATCCTTCAATGTATAAGGAATCCCCAACTGTTCCCATTTAAATACGCCTAACGAATGATAGGGAAGCACTTCCACTTTCTGTACATTGGTCAGCGTATCCAGGAACGCACGAAGCCTTTTCAGATACCCATCATCTTCCGTAATACCGGGAACCAGCACATGGCGGATCCATACCGGCTTCCCGATCTCCGACAGATAGGTGGCACAATCCAGAATGTTCTGATTGGTCCATCCTGTCAGCTTCTTATGCTCTTCCTCGTCGATGTGCTTGATATCCAGCAGTACCAGATCCGTCAGTTCCATCAGACGTTCAAATTTACCAAAGAAGGGTTCTTCTCTGGTAAACGGTTGGGCAGATGTATCCAGACAGGTACCGATCCCTCGCTTCTTTGCCTCTTCAAACAGTTCCAACAGGAAATCGATCTGCAGCAATGCTTCGCCGCCGCTGACGGTAATTCCGCCCTCCTCGCCCCAATAACTGCGATACCGTTCCGCTTTGTCCAGAAGTTCTTCCGGCGTGCGCAGATCCGTGGTCTCCGGATCCCAGGTATCCACATTGTGGCAATATCTGCAACGCATGTTGCAGCCTTTCAAGAAGATTAAATAGCGAATCCCCGGCCCGTCCACCGAGCCGAAGGATTCAACCGAATGAATTCGACCTTTCATTACAGTCCTTTATGGCATGTTCTCGCAATAACGTCTAACTGCTGTTCTCTGGTCAGGTTAATGAATTTAACCGCATAACCGGAAACTCGAATGGTGAAGTTAGCGTATTCCGGCTTCTCAGGGTGCTCCATAGCATCCATCAGCTTCTCGGTACCGAATACATTCACATTCAGATGATGTGCTCCGCGGTCGAAGTATCCATCCAGTGCATGTACCAGAGTTACCTTTCTCTCCTCGTCATTATGACCTAAAGCATCCGGACTCATGGTCTGGGTATTGGAAATACCATCCAGTGCGTACTCATAGGGAACCTTGGCAACAGAATTCAGGGAAGCCAGCAGGCCGTTCTGCTCTGCACCGTAGGACGGTGATGCACCGGGAGCAAAAGGTGTGTAAGCCTTTCTTCCGTCCGGTGTAGCACCGGTAGCCTTACCGTATACTACATTGGAAGTAATGGTAAGAATGGAGGTTGTAGGCTCGGAATTACGATAGGTATTATACTTCTTGATCTTCTTGATGAAGGTCTTCAGCAGCCATACGCCGATCTCATCTGCACGATCATCATCGTTACCGTACTTCGGGAAGTCTCCCTCTGTCTCGAATCCGGTTGCAAGACCGAACTCATCACGCAGAACCTTAACCTTTGCATACTTGATCGCAGATAAGGAATCGATCACGTGAGAAAAGCCTGCGATACCGGTCGCGAAGGTACGTCTTACATCGGTATCGATGAGCGCCATCTCCGCTGCTTCATAGTAATACTTATCATGCATATAGTGGATCAGGTTCAGGATGTTCACATATAAACCTGCCAGCCAGTCCAGCATAAGATCATACTTGTGAAGGACTTCATCATAGTCCAGATATTCGGAAGTAATGGGTGCAAGCTCAGGACCGCACTGCATGGGATTACCCTGCTTATCCTTATGCTTTTCATCCTTGCCACCGTTGATGGCATATAACAGAGCCTTTGCCAGGTTTGCACGAGCACCGAAGAACTGGATCTCCTTACCGGTCTGTGTTGCGGATACACAGCAGCAGATGCTGTAGTCATCTCCCCAGATCGGCTTCATAACATCATCGTTCTCATACTGGATGGAAGATGTGGTGACAGAGATCTTTGCAGCATATTCCTTGAAGTTCTTGGGAAGCTTGGAGGAATATAATACGGTCAGGTTAGGTTCGGGAGAAGGTCCCATATTTTCCAGTGTATGCAGGAAACGATAGTCGTTCTTGGTTACCAGGCTGCGACCGTCCATACCGATACCGCCTACTTCCAGGGTCGCCCATACGGGATCACCAGAGAACAGGTTGTTGTAGGACTCGATTCTTGCGAACTTTACCATACGGAACTTCATGGTCATATGGTCAATGAGTTCCTGTGCCTGAGACTCGGTAAGAGTACCTTCCTTCAGGTCACGCTCAATGTAGATATCCAGGAAGGTAGAAATACGGCCAACGCTCATTGCAGCACCGTTCTGTGTCTTAACCGCTGCAAGATATCCAAAGTATAACCACTGAACGGCTTCCTTGGCATTCTGTGCAGGCAGGGAAATGTCATATCCGTAGATCTGAGCCATCTCCTTCATGCCGCGCAGCGCACGCATCTGCTCTGCGATCTCTTCTCTCTGGCGGATGATCTCTTCAGTCATCTCTCCGTGTCCGCAGTTATTAAAATCTTCTTTCTTCTTCGCGATCAGGAAATCAATACCGTAAAGAGCAACTCTTCTGTAGTCGCCAACGATACGTCCACGACCATAGGTATCCGGAAGACCGGTTACGATGTGGGTATGACGAGCTACCTTCATCTCATCGGTATAGGCATCAAATACTGCCTGGTTATGTGTCTTATGATATTCGGTAAAGATCTTCTGGAACTTCTCATTGGTAGTGTAACCGTACTGACCTGCAGCTTCGGTTGCCATCTTGATACCGCCGTAAGGCATGAACGCTCTCTTTAAAGGCTTATCGGTCTGCAGACCAACGATCTGCTCCAGGTCCTTCATCTTCTCATCTATATAACCGGGGCCATAAGCTGTAAGGGAAGAAACTACTTCCGTCTCACATTCCAGCACGCCGCCCTTTTCTCTTTCCTGCTTCTGAAGTTCCTGTAATCTGCCCCAAAGCTTATCGGTAGCTTCCGTAGGTCCTGCAAGGAAGCTTTCATCTCCTTCATAGGGAGTATAGTTGTTCTGAATGAAATCACGCACATTGATGTCGTCATTCCAGTGTCCGGGCTTAAAGCCTCTCCATTGTGTTTTTTCCATAATGGTCTCCTTTTCTCTATGATTAATTTAATGATTGGTGTGTGAAAAAATTAACTAACCGTCTTACCGAAAGCTAGTTTAACTTGACAGGCCATCGGGTGTCAACGCGGAAGATGCCCTTTTTTTCCATGTTTTTGAATAAGTACAATGCTGTATCCCGCGAGGTACAAAATTGCACATACAGAAATACAAAAGAGAATTTTTTATGGACATTTTTCCTAGTTGCATCATACCCCCAGGGGGTATATAATGCAGTCACGCGGATCCGGTTGAAGCAGATCGCAGGATCCGTCAAAGGAGTCATGATGAAAAAAGAAACAAAACCCGCCTGTCCTGTCTGTTCCTCCGGGAAGACCAAGGTGCGTTCGGAAGAAGAATACAAGGACCTGATAAAGCGTCTGAACCGTATTGAGGGACAGATCCGCGGTCTGAAGGGAATGGTGGAGAACAACGCCTATTGCCCTGATATCCTCATCCAGGTAACTGCTGCCACCAGTGCGCTCAACAGCTTCTCCCGCGTGCTGCTGTCCAATCACATTCGCACCTGTGTGACCAACGATATCAAAGAGGGACACGAAGAAACCGTTGACGAACTTCTGGCTACTCTCCGGAAAATGATGAAGTAAGAAAAGGAAAAACTATGGAACAATATACCGTAACCGGCATGACCTGCGCTGCTTGCCAGGCCCGGGTGGAAAAAGCGGTCTCCGCCGTTCCGGGTGTCACAAGCTGTGCCGTCAGCCTATTAACCAACTCCATGGGCATAGAAGGAAGTGCTGCTCCCTCCGAGATCATAGCTGCTGTGGAAAATGCAGGCTATGGAGCGGCCCCCCGCAGCGCCGATCCTTCCGCTTCCTCCCGCCTTGCCGCGGAAGAAGAAGCCCTGAAAGATACCACAACGCCTCTTCTTAAGAAGCGGCTGTTTACCTCCCTGGGATTTCTCATCATCCTGATGTACTTCTCCATGGGACATATGATGTGGAACTGGCCCATCCCGGATTTCTTTGACCGGGATCCGGTGGCTCTGGGGATCCTGGAGATGCTGCTGGCCATCATCGTAATGGTGATCAATCAGCATTTCTTTATCAGCGGGTTTAAAAGCCTGTTCCACCGCTCTCCCAATATGGATACCCTGGTTGCCATGGGTTCCTTCGCCTCTTTTGTCTATAGCGTGTTTGCTTTGTTCCTTATGGCCGATGCGCAGCAGCGGGGGGATGCTCCTGCAGCTGCAGCCTATCTCCACGAATTCTATTTTGAATCTGCGGCCATGATCCTTACGCTGATCACCGTAGGCAAAATGCTGGAAGCCCATTCCAAGGGCAAGACTACCGACGCCCTGAAGAGTCTTATGAAACTGGCTCCCAAAACCGCTACGCTGTTGGTCGGCGGCAATGAGAAAACCGTTTCCATCAGTCAGGTACAGAAGGGAGACATCTTCGTGGTTTATCCCGGAGAGAGTATCCCGGTGGATGGCGTCGTAAAAGAAGGGAACAGTGCTGTAAATGAAGCGGCTCTTACCGGAGAAAGCCTTCCGGTAGACAAGGCTCCGGGAGATCCGGTTTCTGCTGCCACTATCAATCAGTCCGGCTTCCTTACCTGCAAGGCCACACGTGTCGGAGAAGATACCACTTTATCCCAGATCATTCGCATGGTCTCCGATGCAGCAGCCACCAAGGCCCCTATTGCCAAGATCGCCGATAAGGTATCCGGCATCTTCGTTCCTTCTGTTATCGCCATTGCCGTGATCACCGTGATCATCTGGCTCCTGACAGGCCAGTCCTTCGGATATGCCCTCGCGAGAGGCATTGCCGTTCTGGTGATCAGTTGTCCCTGCGCGCTTGGTCTTGCCACTCCCGTAGCCATTATGGTCGGTAACGGATTAGGCGCCAAAAACGGCATCCTGTTTAAAACAGCGGTGTCACAGGAAGAAACCGGTCGTGCACAGATCGTAGTCCTGGATAAAACCGGAACCATTACCGCAGGCACCCCCAGGGTAACCGATCTGCTCCCCGCTCCCGGAATCTCGGAAGACCGTCTTCTCACCGATGCGCTTTGCCTGGAAGCACGCAGCGAGCATCCTTTGGCGCAGGCCATTGTGGAATATTGTGCCGACAAACATATGCTGGCTGCTCCCATTTCCGATTTTCAGGTACTTCCGGGAAATGGGCTGATGGGTACGGACGAAAACGGGACGCTCTACGGTGGCAATGAGACTTTCATTTCCGCGAAGACAGAAATACCGGAAGAAGCTATAAAACAGGCCCGGGATCTGGCTTCCAAAGGAAAAACGCCTTTGTACTTTGCGCGGATCGCTCCCGGCCACTCTCCCCGGTTTCTGGGGACCATTGCCGTAGCGGATGTTCTCAAGGATGACAGCAAACAGGCCATTGGGGAACTGAAACATATGGGACTGCATGTGGTGATGCTGACCGGTGATAATCAGCAGACCGCAGATGCCATCGGTAAAGAAGCCGGTGTAAACGAAGTGATCGCCGGTGTCCTTCCTGACGGAAAGGAAGCTGTGATCCGTCAATTACAGGAAAAGGGAAAAGTGATCATGGTGGGAGACGGGATCAATGACGCTCCCGCATTAACCAGAGCGGATATCGGTATTGCCATCGGAGCCGGTACAGATGTAGCCATCGACGCTGCAGATGTTGTTCTGATGAAAAGTGTCCTCAGTGATGTATCCGGTGCGGTTCGTTTATCCAGAGCAACCCTTCGGAACATCCATGAGAACCTGTTCTGGGCATTTTTCTATAATATCATTGGTATTCCCCTGGCCGCAGGTGCTTATATTTCCCTGTTCGGCTGGGCTCTCAGCCCTATGTACGGTGCTGCTGCCATGAGCTTATCCAGCTTTTTTGTGGTCAGCAATGCCCTGCGGCTGAACCTGTTTAAGGTACACGATCCATCCGGGGATAAACCGCTGCGTCATCCTCTCGTCCCCGATACAGATGGAAAACTACTGGATCATACAACTATCAATAATCAAACGGAGGACTCAGACATGTTTGGAAAAAACAAGAAAACCATTGTAATCGAAGGAATGATGTGCAACCACTGCGAAGCCAGTGTAAAGAAAGCACTGGAGGCACTGCCGGATATCGAAGAAGCAACCGTCAGCCATGAAAAAGGTACGGCCGTTGTAAAGCTTGCCGGTGACAGCCTGGATGCAGCTGCTGTTCAGAAAGCCATTGAAGAGAAGGATTTTAAATTCGTAGAGATCAAGTAAGATCCCTCATGCAACGCTTCTGTTTTTCAATCGTTATGCAAAAAAACGTGCCTCCTGTGTTTTACAGGAAGCACGTTTTTTATATTCCTTATGATTCACACTTTTTCTCTGGGGATGGTCAGTTAAACCGTCCGAAGAATTCTGACATAGGTGTCACAACTTCGTCCAGTTTCTGAATGGATTCATTCAAGGTCTCTATATCAATGGAATTGATCTTTTCCATGGCTCCGGTCATATCCGTACCCGCATCTGTGATCAGGGTATCAAAGTTCTTCAAGGTCTCTCCGATATTGGCTTCTACCAGTTCCGTGGATACATGATCCAGATTCTCACTGATGACCACCATTCTTTGATACAGATCATCCACCATGGGCACCACAGACATCACTTTAACAGCCACCATGGTGATCACGATAAAGGTACATGCGGTACAGATCGCCGTGATCAGCATACAGGTCTGCTGCCGTTTCATCATCTTCAGTTGCTTTTCCTGAAATTCATCCATTCCATTACCTCCCTGAGGGGCCGTAAGAAGGCCCGCATTTCCTTAAGTCCTACTGCTATTTTATCAGCTGCAAAAAGGATGAGCAATGTGCGAAACAATGCTTTTCTTTTCTTCCAAAAAAAATTTTACAAAATTTGTTGACACGCAATTTAGATTGTGCTAAATTGAATTTAGCTCAATTAAATAAGTTCGATTCCGAAAGGAGAATGTTATGGGATTTTATGATTATTCAGTAAAAAACACCGATGGTGAAGATGTTTCCATGAAGAATTTTGAGGGCAAGGTTGTCCTGGTAGTAAATACAGCGACAGGTTGTGGTTTCACTCCTCAGTACAAGGATCTGGAAGATATGTACGAGCAGTTCCATGAGCAGGGTCTTGAGATCCTGGATATCCCCTGTAATCAGTTTGCAGGCCAGACACCCGGTACCGATGAAGAGATCCATGAATTCTGTACTCTGAAATACAATACACAGTTCGAGCAGATGAAGAAGTCCGAAGTAAACGGCGACGGACAGCTTCCTCTGTACAGCTTCTTAAAAAGCGAGAAAGGCTTCGAAGGCTTCGGCGGCGGACCTGCTGCACTGGCTATGAGCGTAATGCTTAAAAAGATCGACAAGGATTACAAGAACAATCCGGATATCAAGTGGAACTTCACAAAGTTCGTGGTAGATCGTCAGGGAAATGTAGTTGCTCGTTTTGAGCCCACTGCTGACATGAAGAAAGTAGCAGAATGTGTAAAATCCCTTCTGTGATCAACCCCTTACAGGCTATAATAAAGTAAGAAAGCAAGGAGGTCATCCCTATGGAACGTTATGATATCGCTATCGTTGGTACCGGGCCTGCAGGTTTATCCGCAGCCATTACCGCTACCATTCGAAATAAAAAGATCATCCTGTTTGGCAGCAAGGATCTGAGCAATAAGCTGGCGAAGGCACATACCATTAAGAATTACCTTGGTCTTCCGGAGATTTCCGGAGCCGATCTTGGTAAGGCATTTACCCGGCACCTGGAAGCCATGAATATTGAGATCACGGAAGAACGTGTGAATACCATTTATTCCATGGGTGATTACTACACCCTTCAGATGGCTTCCGAAGACAGTAAGATGTATGAAGCTTCCACTGTGATCCTGGCAACCGGTGTGGTTGCCGGAAAGCCGTTCCCCGGTGAAGAGGAGCTGCTGGGACAGGGTGTCAGCTATTGCGCAACCTGTGATGCCATGCTCTATCGTGGCAAGAGCACTCTTGTGATCGGCTTTAGTCCCAAAGAGGAAGCAGAAGCTCAGTTCCTGGCAGAAGTTGTGGATAAGGTATATTACATTCCCATGTATGCCGGTGATACGGCTCTTCCCGCTAATATCGAAGTAATTCGTGAGAAGCCCCTGGAGATCGCTGCTGACGGTCTGAAGAAGGTAGTCAAAACCGATCAAAACTCCTATACTATAGATGGTGTATTTATCCTGCGAGATGCAGTATCTCCGGGACAGCTGGTTCCCGGTCTTGAGACCGACGGAAGCCATGTGAAGGTAGACCGGACCATGTCTGCTTCTCTTCCCGGCTGCTTTGCCTGCGGTGATATCGTAGGCACCCCCTATCAGTATATTAAATCCGCAGGAGAAGGAAATATCGCAGCGCTGTCTGCTGTTTCCTATCTGGATCAGTTAAAACGTAACCCGGCCTGATCGTTGTCAGGTCTCAACCGTAAGATGCCGCGCGGCGGCAAAGAAAGGACATGATTATGGTAAATATCGTAGAAAATAACAATATGACAGAAATTAATGCAAGCGAATATGCGCTTATCGATTTTAATGCAACCTGGTGTGGTCCCTGCAAGATGTTAGGACCTGTTGTAGAGGAATTATCCGGAGATTTTGCAGGAAAGGTTGATTTCTACAGTGTAGACGTAGATGATAATCCGAAACTGGCCGGTCAGTACAACGTAATGAACATCCCTACTCTGGTACTCCTGAAGAAGGGAGAAAAAGTTGCTCAGACCGTTGGTTTCCAGCCGAAGCCTCTTCTGGCTAAGTGGATCGAAGGTGCTATGGCATGAAAGTAGCAGTTCGTTATTATACCAAGACCGGAAATACAAAGAAACTGGCAGATGCTGTTGCCGCTGCTCTGGGCGTTGAAGCTGAGAGTGTGGAGACGCCTTTGAATGAAAAAGTCGATCTTCTTTTTCTCGGAAGTAGCGTATATGCTGCCGGTGTAGATTCCGCCATCAAAGAATTTATCAATAACCTGGATCCTTCCATGGTCGGTGCGGTTGTAAACGTAAGCACCGCCGCTCTTCTCCCTTCCACCTACAATCAGGTGCGTAAGCTTCTGGAAGCAAGAGGCATTGCCGTAAAGCAGGAAGAGTTCCATTGCCGCGGACAGTTCCACGCACTTCACAAGGGCAAGCCCGATGAAGCCGATGTAGCTGCTGCCGCATCCTTTGCAAAGAAAATTGCCGGAGCCGAGTAAATACTCGGGCTCCGGCTTTTTTTTCTGTATTTCATACGATTTTTTGTCCGGAAGGATCCTTCTTTCGATTTATTTCGGAAGCATCATTCTTTTGCTTTATAATAGATTTTCAGCTGATCGGAGAACCAGGCCATCTCCTGTTCCGGTATGTCATGTTCGATGATCCCATACTTGGTGGTAACATAATGGTTTTCCTGATTCGCCAGGGTATCGAAGGCATTGGGCTCCGGATCATACAAACTGGTTCCCAGAAAATAGTTGGGAGCTGAAATGTCCAGATAATCCAGCAGCGTAGGTGCAAGATCCAGGCTGTTGCGGCCATAAACATTCACCTGCTCCGCTTTGATCCCGGGATAATAGATCATGAGAGGCATCTCATCCACGATCTCATCTGCTCTTACGTAATCCGGAAACGCCTGCATAAAGTACAGATCCGCATAGGTTGCATGATCTGCGGTATATACGATGATGGTGTCTTTTGCCAGATCGCTGTTTTCATATTTTTCCAGGAATACACCCAGCTGATGATCCACATCATAGAACTTGTTCAGCTCCGTATCCTTACCGTCTCCGAACTTCTCATCCATGGAATCCAAAGACGCATGGGTTCCAAAGGTATAGATAGCCGTAAAGAAAGGCTCACCTGCCGCCTGCTGTTCCAGGCAATGTTCAAACAACATCTCGTAAGATTCTTTATCAGAAAAATAATTGGTCTGTCCGTTGGCGATCTGCTCCACGCTGCCGACCACTTCATCAAACCCCAGATGGTTCAGATATTCCGTAAACTCCGGATTGTCCGGCTCCGGATTGATGAAGGAGGTGCGATATCCCTGCTCCTTCAGAATGGATTGCAGCGAGATCAGGCTGTTGGACGATTCGTTAATATCCTGATAGCCGGAATATAACTGGCCGATGAGACCTCTGTAGGTTGCAAAAGTATGATTAAAATAATTATTGAAATACAGGGACTTTGCTTCCAGTGCCGCTACATTGGGCATCACCTGTCTGGGATCTTCCACAATGCTCTGGGATAACCCTTCCGTAAAGATCAGGATCACATTGGGCTTTGCCGGCAGATTGGCCGGTTTTGACACTCCGTCACAGATGCCCTCTTTATAAAACATGGCCCCCGCTTCTTCCGGAGCGATATCCGAAGTTTGCCGCATGGCGATCTCATCCCGGATCAGCTCCATATAGGCAGAATAAGGAGTGTATCCCCGTTTCCCCAGAAAAAGGGCCACGACCAGATATACAAACAGAACCAGCGCCAGTACTCTGGCTTCTTTGACCTTATCCCAGGGAATCCGCTTAAGGGGAAGGAAGGTGATCACCAGCACCAGTACCACTGCTCCTATATAGAACACCGCTTTTCCCTGCAGATCCTCTATGGATGCCAGATTACTGAGCATTACCGTGCTCACATAGGTAGTTCCAAAGAACAATACCGCCTGCTGAATGTTAAAAAACAGCAGCAACAGACCGTTGATGATATTTCCTGCTACCGGCTTTGCCAGTAACATATTGGACACCAGGAAGATCACCGCCAGTTCCAGGACGCCTCCCAGTAAGTAGGTTTTTACATGCAGCGTCTTCCATACCAGTGCCATAAGCACCAGGGATATCCCGTATTTTACAGCCGTCAGGGCATATTTTTTTGCAATTTCCTTTATCATTCTCTGTTTAGATCCTTTATTTAATCTGTAAATCTCTTTAACCCTACACCGCAGATCCTCTTTGCGTCAAGGTTTCCCTCTGACGAAATCCCGGAACTTCGTTTCCTTTCCTTCTACTGGAAGTATCCCTTTTCCTGCTCTATAATTTAGATGGATCACGTGTACATCCAATGCATTCTTCAAAGGAGCTTTCCATGGATCATCCTTATGAAATGACTTATACCTTCGGAACCGATGGGTGCAACGAAGCCGATCTTTGCGATCTGGTCCACGCAACAGGAGATACCGGCAATGCCAGAGCTCTTACCTGCGGCAACTGGAATCTGCGGGATATATCTGCTGCCTGCCCCCAGAAGGTTCTCACCGACACCGGTCTTTATACTTCCGATGCCAGAGACGTTCTGGTATGGCGCTGTCCTGTTCCCCGGGAAGGTATTTATGAAGTGACCTTCTCCGTTACCGCCTCCAGAGCCATCACCGATATGACCTTGTTTGCCGGCCGCCGGAACAAGATCGTCCGGAATATCTCCCTGAATCCCGGCGAAGTATTCCGCAAGACCTTCTATGTTAGGATCGCTCCTTATATTCCTGCCATGGATTCCGGAATCCTCACGGATCTTCATCTGTATATCAGTGTTACCGGCCTTCATGCCGGCATTTCTTCTGTTACCCTGAAGGAAATGGAAGGCACTCTCCCGGCTACCATCTGGATCGGTGGTGATTCCACCTTGACGGACCAGAATGCGGGCATTCCTTATTATCCCTACGGAAGCTGCACCGGCTGGGCGCAGGTTCTGCAGCAGTACCTGCCGGAAAACCCGGTTTATAATCTGGCGCATTCCGGCATGACCTCCAATTGCTTCCGGGATGACGGACATTACGCCATTGCCATGGAGCGCATCCGTCCGGGAGATCTGTTCCTGTTCCAGTTTGGGCACAACGATCAGAAACGAAGGAACCTTTCTGCTTTCGGCGGATACAGTGCCAATCTCCGCCGCTTTACTCGGGAAGTTCGGGAAAAAGGGGCTTTTCCTGTACTGATTTCCCCCATCAGCAGGATACCTTTGCAGGACAACGGACGCTTTGCTTCCCTTCTGCACACCTATGCTCTTGCTACAGAAGAAGTGGCAAGGGAGCTTTCCGTTCCTTTTATCGATCTGCATGAAGAAACCTTCCGGTTCCTTTGTTCCGAATATGAAAGCGCCGCCGATTATTTCATGCCCGGCGATATCACGCATACCAACGAGTTTGGTGCCGAAACCATTGCTTCCATGTTGATCCGGCAGGTGCTGGTACAACCGGATAATCCTCTGCATCGGCTTACGGGCTGCAAACAGCTTCCTAAGTTTTTACCCTGGCAGGATACCCATGAGGTTCCTCCCGCAGCAGGAAGTGCCGTCTCATTTCCGTTACCCTATGTGGATATACAGGGCATCCCTCAGTATGAGACCATGCGAAAGGCCATGGATTATGGTCTGCTGGATCCCTGTGTCCTTCATTTACATCCTGCGGATCCTTTGCCCCGGGCCCAGCTTCTTATGGTATACCTGCGTGCCCTTCGGCTGAATGCCATCCGTCCCTATGAAGGCGCTTACACGGATATCGCACGCTTTGAATGGGATTCCGGTTATGTGGAGACCTGTGTGCAGGAACATCTCATCGATCCTGCCACTGTTTCCCTGACTCATTTCAGACCGGACGATCCACTGACTGCAGGGGAATTCGCATCCTTTGCCGTACGGGGACTTCATCCTCTGCAGGAGCGGGACGGACTGTCCCTTTCTTCCTGTTACGAAGAAGGCCTCCGGAAAGGCTTGCTTCCCGAAGGTCTTTTGATAAACGATATGATCACCCGCGCCGACATCTATGCCGGCCTGGTCCGATTAATGGATCTTCTGGATAACCGCAGCTGTGCACTTCCCTCCGACGCGGAACTGCATCCCGTGGGTTAATCCCGGTTCTTAAATTCCTCTTTCCATTCCATGAAATCATGAATGGACAAGGGTTTGGAATAATAGTAGCCCTGGAAAGAGGTGCAATAGAAATGATCCCGTACATATTCCAGTGTCTCCAGGTCTTCTACGCCTTCCAGACAGACCCGGATGGACAATTCTCTGGCACAATCCGTAATGCCCTTCAGCAGTGTCTGGAGGGCTTTTTCTTTGCGGATACTCAGAAGGAAGGTCCGGTCGATCTTGATCTGATCTACCGGCATGTCAAACAACAGGTTCATGGCCGAATAGCCGGTGGCAAAATCATCCAGAGATACCTGCATTCCCTGCTCCTTGATAAATTGCATCTCCTGCTTTAAGAACTCAGGATCCAGCAATTTACAACGCTCCGTCAGTTCCAGGCGCACGTTACGAGGTGCCACGCTGCACTCTTCCATGATCCTCAGCAGATCTTCGTTAAAATCCTCCCGTTGCAACTGGGTATAGGCAATATTGATATTTACCACAAAATCCGGATTTTCCTCGATCAAGGGAATACTGTCGATCAGCGCCTGCCGAATGATCCAATTCCCCAGATCATAAAACAGCGGGTCTTTTTCCAGCCACTCAATGAAATCATTGGGAGGCACATTTCCCGCCCGGTCTCCTCTCCAGCGAAGCAGAGC
>JAIKYN010000088.1 GCA_024683155.1 Lachnospiraceae bacterium
CATCTGTTTCTTGCCGCAGAATCCGGAAGAAGACCAGATCAGTTCATCGGACACCATATCGACCGTTTTCAGCATATCGAAGGCAACACCGGACACCGTGGTATCCAGGATGGCTTTCCCCAGCTTGCCGTGCTTGATCTCATAACCCATGGTTACACCAAACATAAATTCGCCGGTCAGGTCAGCCTGCCCGTTTCCCGTACGAAGCAGATAGTACCCGTCATCCACGGAAGCGATGATGTCTTCCAGCTTGTCCTTGCCGGGCAGAACCGCGGTATTACGCATACGGATCAGAGGCTCGTCACTGAAGGACCACGCGCGGGCATTCCCTGCAGGCTTTACCCCAAAGTGCATGGCAGATTCCCGGTCATTCATATATCCCTTCAGGATGCCATCTTCGATCAGAACCGCATCGGTTGCGGGAATTCCTTCATCATCCAGGTAAATGGGCAGCTTTGCCGGGCCATCCACAGCCACGCTGGCATAGTCCACCATGGAGATCAGGGGCGATGCCACCTGTTTATTTAAGTTCGGCCCTGCGACGGAGCCTCCCAGCACCAGATCCGCTTCCACGGTGTGTCCCACCGCTTCGTGAGCGATCATGCCGGATACCATGCCGCCTAACACAACCGTCTTCACACCGGCCTGTGCATAGACACCTTCCCGCTTATCCATCAACTGCTTGTGGAGCTTTACAAGGCCGTCAAAAACAGGCTGAAGATCGGAAAAATTGTCTTCAAAGCTGCCGGCGCCGCCAAATGCGTCAAACAGTTCCACCGGTTGTCCACCGGGCGTTTCTGCAGATAAAAAAACATACAGATAGCATCTGGGATTGGTCACATGACCGCTGCATCCGTCGGAGCTGTAGATGATCTTATCCTGAGAATCCTCGGTGTAAACCACCGTACGGCTTACCAGGTTATCCAGGTTCTGTACAATATAGTCGTCTACCTGACGGCATACATCGATGATCCGCTTCTGTTCAAAATCCACGATGCTTCGATTTACGGGGATCATTCCCGTAGCGATCTGCGGAAACGGCTTTACGTCCCGTCCTGCATGCTCCCCCAGAAAACGGGCATTCTCCGTGGCTGCTTTTAGTACCGCTTTTGCAGCCTCTTCGGAATATTCTGCCTGTGAAGCAAATCCATATACACCCTTTTGGAACACCCTGGCATTGACGCCACGGCTCTCATTTCTGGCATTGGCTACCAGATTCCCCTTTAAGATCGTCACACGACGATTGCGATTTTCCTGACCCCGGAGCACCGTCTGGGCTCCTTCCGTGAACAGGTCTGCACTTCCCCTGAGTACATCTTCGATCATGTTCTACCTCCTGATTTATCTTTAAAAAAACTCCGCCTTCCACGGGGAAAGCGGAGTGTATGTTATGCTGTGATCCTGGTTCCTGCCTTGCCGCGGAGCGCATCGGAAATCGCCTCGATGGAAGTGATGATCACCGTTCCCCCCGGGACCTTCTCCAGATATGCGGCTGCTGCTTCGATCTTAGGCTTCATGGTGCCTTCACCGAACTGGCCGGCCTCAGCCAGGGCCATCATTTCCCCGATGGTAGCATCGGTAATGGATTCCTGACCTTCCTTCTCAAAGTTCTTGTAAACGTTGGGCACAGATGTAAGGATGATCAACGTATCCACCGCCAGATCTGCGGCCAGCTTACCGGCTACCGCATCCTTCTCGATAACAGCGGAAGCACCCTTTAATACATGGTTCTGCTCAATGACGGGAATTCCGCCACCACCGCAGGCAACAACGATCTGTCCTGCATCCATCAGGGTGCGGATGGACTCGATCTCTACGATGTCAATGGGCTTCGGGGCTGCCACCACGCGGAGGAACCCTTTCCCCTCTTCTTCGGTTACATAATTACCCTTGTTGATCTCCACGTCCGCATCTTCCCTGGACATGTAACGGCCGATCTTCTTGGTAGGCTCATAGAAGGCTTCATCATAGGGATCCACGGTCACCTGAGTTAAGATGGTGCTCACCGGCTTGCTGATCCCACGGCCAAGAAGCTCGCTTCGAAGGGAATTCTGAATATCGTATCCTACATAACCCTGACTCATGGCGGAGCAAACGCACATGGGTGCAGGAGTATAGTCAATATAAACGCGGCGCAGCTCGGTCATTGCCTTATGGATCATGCTGACCTGCGGTCCGTTGCTGTGGGTGATGGCCAGTTCATAGCCTGCTTCCACCAGATCTGCCAGTGCCTTTGCTGCCGGCTTTACGCGGTCCATCTGCTCCAATGTGGTATTACCAAGTGCACTGTGGCCTAAGGAGACCACTGCTCGTTTCCCTGTAAGCATTTCAATCCTCCTGAGCGACGTATAAAGACCTGTCGCAACATCCATTTTAGCATAGATGAACAAAAGTATAAACGTGGATTTGTGCTTTTCCTCTCTTTGTTTTCGCCCCTTTCAATGGTATAATAGGACTTGGGTTACGTTAAAAAATTAACATTATTTCAAGGAGGTATTATTTTTATGGCACGTTTTACTTTACCCAGAGACGTCTATCACGGCAAAGGAGCCCTGGAAGCGCTGAAGACCTTTGAAGGCAAGAGAGCTATGGTCTGTTCCGGCGGCAGTTCCATGCGTAAGGGTGGATTCCTGCAGAAGGTAGAAGATTACCTGAAGGAAGCCGGCATGGAAGTGGAATTCTTCGAGGGCATCGAGTCCGATCCTTCCGTTGAGACCGTTATGAAGGGTGCTGAAGCTATGAGCAAGTTCCAGCCTGACTGGATCGTTGCTATCGGTGGCGGTTCTCCCATTGATGCTGCAAAGGCTATGTGGATCAAGTATGAGTATCCCGAGACCACGTTCGAAGATATGTGTAAGGTATTTGGCCTTCCCAAGCTTCGTACCAAGGCTAAATTCTGCGCGATCTCTTCTACTTCCGGTACTGCTACCGAAGTAACCGCATTCTCCATCATCACCGATTATCAGAAGGGTATCAAATATCCCATCGCTGACTTCGAGATCACACCCGATGTTGCCATCGTTGATCCCGAGCTGGCACATACCATGCCTAAGAAACTGGTGGCTCACACCGGTATGGATGCCATCACACATGCTATCGAAGCTTATGTTTCCACAGCAAACTGTGACTACACCGATGCTCTGGCTATCCACTCCATCGAGATGATCGACGAGAGCCTGGTTTCTTCCTACAACGAAGACATGAACGCTCGTGATGAGATGCACAATGCACAGTGTCTGGCAGGTATGGCATTCTCCAACGCTCTGCTGGGTATCGTTCACTCCATGGCTCATAAGACCGGCGCGATCTTCGCAGATCACGGCGCGCACATCATCCACGGTGCTGCAAATGCTATGTATCTGCCTAAGGTTATCGCTTTCAACGCACGTGATGCAGTTGCTAAGAAGCGTTACGGTGTCATCGCTGATTACCTGCACTTAGACGGTGCAAATGATGATGCGAAGGTAGACGCTCTGATCAAGTACGTTCGTAAGCTGAACGATGATCTGAACATCCCTCACAGCATTAACCGCTACGGTGCAAACGGCCTTCCTGCAGATACCGGTTTTGTTCCCGAGGGTATCTTCTTAGAGCGTCTCTCCGGCATCGCTGCAAACGCTATCCTGGATGCTTGTACCGGCTCCAATCCTCGCCAGCCCAGCCAGGAAGAGATGGAAATGCTGCTGAAGTGCTGCTACTACGATACTGAGGTAGATTTCTAATATCCGGTTCGGATCTTAGATTCAGATCCTCCTGTTTCGGATCGTGAATCTGCATAAAAACAAAATTCAGCCCTGCAGGTACCGGCTTGGTACCCCGCAGGGCTGTTCTTTTTCTCATTTTTTGATTTTCTGAGATCGTCTCTATCTGCTTCCCCATCCTCGAAATGGTATCGATCTGCTTTCCCATTCTCAAGATGGTAGCTGTCTTTTTCCCATCCTCGAGATGGTATCGATCTGCTTACTGATCCTCAAGATGATAGCTGTCTACTTCCCCATCTCGGCGATCACTGCCATACCCGATCCAATGATAATGGCGAAATCTGCGATATTGAAGATCACCTGCTTTAGTTTGCCGGGTGCCTTGGGGAATCGCATGTAATCCACCACATACCCTCTGGCCATGCGGTCATAGGTATTGCTGAAAGCGCCTCCCAAGAGCAGGGCCAAACCTGCCTGCAGAAGCTTGCTTCCCTTTCTTCCGAAAGTCAGGATAAAGACGATGACGCATACAATGGTAAGGCTCACGGACAGGAGCTTTACCAGGTTCTGCTTATGCCGCCCCATGTTCAGCATCATGCCGGGATTATGAAACCGCATCAGTGCCAGATTTCCTTCCAGCTCATGCACCTCATTGGTGGGGCTTGCCAGCCTGGTATCCTCTTCCACATATCGTTTTGCCATCTGATCGGCTACGAATACGGTTCCGATCAGCGGTAAAAAGCCGATCATTTTCCCGTATACCGGTGCGATCACCCGCTTAGGGTTAGGAAGCTTCATTGCCATCTCCCTGGGCCTCCTTGTCTTCCAGACGTACATGTTCCAAAGAATCTATGGTTTCCACGCTGTTGCTGCGGATATCGATGATGGGGCCGCCGGTTCCGTTGATATAATCCCC
>JAIKYN010000138.1 GCA_024683155.1 Lachnospiraceae bacterium
TCGTGAGAATCCTTACTATCGGGAACTGATGGGCAAGGAAGAGAAAGAACTGATCGACTTGCAGATGAAGTCCAATCTGCTGTTTTATCTGAAATACAAATTAATGCAAACCGTACGGAGAATACGCAAGTGAAATTCAAACAAAGTCTTTCCACTGCATTAAAAAAATACCCGATCATTACCCGATTGGTACTGATCGCAGAACTGATCCTGATCCTGATCTGTGTATTGGGAGCCGTATTACCCAAAGAAGTGATCCGGATCCCTGCGGCAGAGATTTCCAATCCGGTAGCACTGGATGCCGGCACATACCGGATCTGTATTAACTACACTACGGATACGGCGGCCCAGGCTTGCTACAGAGTTACCGCAACCGTACCCGGAGGAAAGCTCTTGTCCGATGCCGTAAACCTGTATGAAGGAGAAAGCTGCTCCGACAGTACGATCTGGCTTACGGCCAAAACCACGGATCTCACCATTCTCTTTAGCACGGTGGAAGGAGGAAACCTTATCCCGGGAGATATGACCATCATTCCCACCGGTGGATTATGGAGGATCCGTTTGTTTTGGGTGTTGCTCCTTTGTCTTGGGATGAACGGGATTGGCCTTTTGTGGGTATATAACCGCAATTTTGGCATATCCGATGAGGGAAAATATGTGCTGCTGGGGCTTACCGGAATCGTTCTGTTTTCCTCGGCCCCCATGTTTGTTGATTTTATTCCGGAACAGGATGATATTCTGTTTCATTTAAGCCGTATCGAGGGAATCGCAAGAGGTCTCAGAGCCGGGATCTTCCCGGTTCGCATCCAGCCGGGCTGGATGGGAGGCCATGGTTATGGAGCTTCGTTGTTTTACGGAGACACGCTGTTATATATCCCTGCACTTCTGCGTTTATGGGGCTTTCCCATACAAACTGCTTATCAGATCTTCATGGTATTCAATAACTTGTTGTCCGCATGGATCTTCTATCTGTGTGGGAAGAAGATGACCGGGGATCGTATGATCGCTGTAGTGGGGGCTATGCTTTATAATGGCTGCGAATATCATCTGATAAACCTCTATGCAAGGGGGGCCATGGGCGAAGCCCTTGCCATGACGTTCCTGCCGCTGGTGATCTTTGGCTTATACCGGATCCTGGATGGGGATCCGCAGGAAACAGATTACAGACATGCATTTCTGCTGCCGGCCATCGGCTATGCGGGAATCATACAAAGCCATACCCTTAGCGTGGAGATGACCGGTCTTTTAACCATTTTGCTGTGCATTGTCTGCCTGAAGCGAACTCTGCAAAAACCCCGGTTTTTCCAGCTTCTTAAAACAGCGGGCACCGCAATTTTATTAAGTGCCTGGTTTATTGTTCCCTTTACGGATGAACTGAGCAGCGGAACGTATCTGATCACAACCATCAAAGACCGGGCAATCCAGGTATGGGGAATCTATCTTTCTCATTTACTTCTGCCTCTGATCCATACCGGAAGAACGGCGATGTTTTCTTCCAACGGACTTCGGGACAGCATGCCGCTGAGTATCGGTCTGACATTGAATCTGATCCTGGCAGGCTGCCTGGTATATGCAGTGTTAAACAGTGGAAAGCGCTGGAGGGAGAAAAAAGCGGAGATCGTTATGGGGGCATTTGCTTTATTGTGTCTTGTGCTGGCACTGGATCTGTTTCCCTGGGATGGGATCCAGTCTGCGTTCCTGCAACGCAACGAAGAATCTTTTGTGGCCACATTAATCTCCAGCATTCAATTTCCCTGGCGATTCTTATCCATTGCATCGCCTATCATCGTGATGCTGGGAATATTGTTGTTAAAACACAAGAAAGACGGAGAACGATCGGCCAGCACCTATAAGGCGGGACTTCTGTCTTATCGGAATTTTACGTTATGCCTGCTGGCGACCATGATCTTTACGTCCGGGATCTTTTTTGCGGATCTTATGGAGAACCGTGGGATCCTCAGACTCTATGATGATGACAGCATGGGAGACGGTGTGATCATGGGAGGGGAATTCCTTCCGGTGGAAACCGATCCTACCCGGCTGACACACGGGAACTGCTTTGTGGATGGTTCGCTGACACTGGAATCCTTTACTCAGGATAATCTTACGGTACAGACATATGTATCCGGAAATGAGGGAACGGTTGCTGTTCCGCTTCTGTATTACAAAGGGTATATCGCGCAGACCGCAGATGGAGAAACGCTGGGCGTATATTCCGGAGAGAACAATCAGGTTACGGTGCGGCTTCCGAAAAATATCATGGAAAAAGGAAACGGCAGAGCAGAAGTGATCGTAACCTTCCAAAGTCCCTGGTACTGGAGAGTGGCAGAGATGATCTCGCTGCTTACAGTCTTTGGCCTGATCCTTTACAGTTGGATCTGCGTCAGACCCTGCAAGATACGGTTACATACAGAAAATGCATCCTGGAATGAACACATAAAAGGATGCCCGAATCAATAGAAAGTAAAAGAAATAAGATATATAGAACGATACCGAGGTATACGAAATCACCATGAGTAAGAAAATCGCCATCATTACCGCGCGGGGCGGCAGTAAGCGCATCCCCCGAAAAAACATCAAAGAGTTTCTGGGAAAGCCCATTATGGCTTATTCCATTGAGGCAGCGCTGCAGTCCGGCCTGTTTGATACCGTTATGGTATCCACCGAGGATGAGGAGATCGCAGAGATCTCCCGGAAGTATGGGGCAGAAGTGCCTTTCTATCGCAGCGAGAAGACGGCGGGTGACTTTGCGACCACCAACGATGTGTTGCTGGAAGTCATCGAGGAATATGAGAAACGTGGGCAGCATTTTGACATCGGAGCCTGCCTGTATCCCACCGCTCCCTTTGTAACAGCCGGAAAGCTGCAGGATGCCATGGAACAGTTCCTGGCAGCGGGAGCCGATACCCTGATCCCTGTGGTCCCTTTTTCTTATCCTCCCCAGCGGGCCATGGTAACGGAAAATGGGCGCCTGGTATTCAAATATCCGGAATATATGGACAGCCGTTCCCAGGATCTGGAAAAGCATTATCACGATGTGGGACAGTTCTATCTGTTTCAGGTGGAACGTTACAAAGAACTGAAAAAACTGATGCTTGGCGACATCCTGCCCTATGTGGTGGATGAGCGGGAAGTACAGGATATCGATAACCAGTCCGATTGGGACATAGCAGAGATGAAATATAAGATCATGCAGGAGAAAAAAGCGTGAAATTATTACTGACAGCCATTGGAAAAAGAGTACAGCTCCTTCAGCACCTAAAAAGTGCCTTTACCATCATCGGCGCGGATGCGTCCACGGACAATGCGGCCCGGGAATTTACCGACGGATTCTACCAGATCCCCCGGTGTTCGGATCCTGCCTATAAGGAAGCCATTCTGACCATCTGTAAAAGAGAGAAGATCGATGGCCTTATTCCGTTATATGAGCCGGAATTTGCCGCCCTTGTCAGCATTCGGGAAGACCTGAGGGAAATGGGCACCACATTGATCCTCAGCAGCGACGAAGTGGTTGCCATTTCCAATGATAAGATGAAAACGGCAGAGTTTTTCGCAAAATATAATATCCCTGCTCCCATTACCTACAGGGAAGAAGCCTGTGACGGCTCCCACCTGCCGCTCATCGCAAAACCGGTGGATGGCATGGGATCGGAAGGGATCTTCCGCATCAACTCGCCGGAAGAATTAAGAAATGCTTTCGAGGAAATCAAACATTCCGGCCGAAAATATATCTGGCAGGAATTGGTGCGGGGCCTGGAGTATACCATTGATGTATTATGCGACTTGGAAGGGGAGCCCATCTACATCGTTCCCAGAAGACGTGTGGAAGTGCGTTCCGGAGAAGTGGTAAAAAGTGCTACGGTTACCGGAGAATTAGGAGATACCATCATCAAAGAGAGCCGGCATTTTCTGGAAAGTCTTCGCAAAGAGGGCAGGATCTGTGGCCCCCTTACGCTGCAGTGCTTTGCCAATGAGACAGAATCTGGAGAAATCTGTGTTTCTTTTATTGAGATCAATTGCCGTTTTGGCGGCGGCGTGCCCTTATCCTTTGAAGCAGGCGCCGATTATGCATCCGCTTTAAAGGAGATGCTGGAAGGAGAGAAGGTATCTCCTCGTATCGGTGATTACCGGGAGCTTCTGATGCTGCGCTATGACCAGGCGGTGTATAAGGCACCCCGGAAGATCAAAGCCCTGATCTTTGACCTGGATGATACCTTATACCGGGAAGAGGATTATGCCTTTGCGGCATATCGGGCAGCAGCGGAGTATCTGGCAGACCAGATCAGCGTATCTGCAGCCCTTCACCCTGAGAAGGATCTGTCCGCGGACGGCTTTTTTGACTACATGATGATGCTCTATGAGCGGGACGGAAGAGGTCATATTTTTGACCAGCTATTGAAAGACTACGATATTCAGATCCCGGCAGCGGATCTGGTGGAAGTATATCGTAGCACCAGACCGCAACTGACCTTATATGAAGATGCGGCAGAGCTGATCAAGGCAGCCAAGAAGAAGGGCATCAAGACCGCCCTGTTGACCGATGGCATGAGCCGGGTACAGCATGTAAAGATGGACGCTTTAGGGTTAGAGGAACTATTAGACTACTGCCTGGCTACCGATGATCTTGGAACCGACCCGGAAGGCAACGATTACGGAAAGCCTAGTACTGTACCGTATCAGAAGGTACTGGATGCTCTAGGAGTTAAAGCAGAAGAAGCCATCTACATCGGAGATAATCCAAGGAAAGACTTTATTGCCTGCAAGATCCTGGGTATGGATTCCGTGCGGATCCATCGGGATAGCGGCTACTTTATGGAGAAGGAAGCAGACCCCGGATGCAATGCCCGGCGGGATGTGAATGACCTGCGGGAACTGCTGTCTGACCTGCGCTGATCCGTTAATAAACACTATATAAAAACCACTGCCGTAAATGGGAACTCGTGGATATCCGTTTGAAGGGATAAATCGTTTGCGAACCACCGGCAGAAGAGAAATATTAAAAAAGGCAACCATATGAAAAAAGAGATCAAGATCGGAAATCACATCATAGGAGAAGGACATCCTGCCTTCATCATCGCGGAGATGAGCGCCAACCACAACATGGACTATAACCGTGCAGTGGCCATCATGGAAGCGGCAGCGAAAGCCGGAGCGGATGCCATTAAGATCCAGACCTATACGGCAGATACCATTACCATGGACAGCGAGAATCCTTGTTTCCAGATCACCCAGGGAACGCTGTGGGACGGTACCACCTTATACAAGCTGTACCAGCAGGCCTATACGCCCTGGGAGTAGCAGGCAGATCTGCAGAAGAAGGCGAAAGAACTGGGACTGGAGTTCTTCTCTTCTCCCTTTGACCTGACGGCGGTGGATTTCCTGGAAAACCTGGAGGTTCCCTGCTATAAGATCGCATCCTTTGAAATCAACGATCTTCCCATGATCCGTAAGATCGCAAAGCTGCAAAAGCCCATGATCTTCGCGACGGGGATTGCTTTAAAAGAGGATATTGAAGCCGCTATGGCGGTGTGCCGGGAAGAAGGAAACGATCAGATCGTACTGCTTAAGTGCGTATCGGCTTATCCTGCTCCCTTTGAAGATGTAAACCTGGCC
>JAIKYN010000250.1 GCA_024683155.1 Lachnospiraceae bacterium
ACCTCCAATATTGGGGCCAGCCTCATTTTTACTTATATGATTTTGCTCTCTAATTAACTAAAAGGTTTAGATTTTATATTAGAATAATACAATACTATTACTTAATTAAATCTACAGAACGTTTCAAGAACGCATCGAGAGATGCGCCTTTAAGGATATCATCGCTTCTTATGCCAAGGACAATAATATCGTACATCAGCTTATTGACCTGGCGTTGTTGCAAAATGGTATGCTTACGTTTAGCACGCTCGTCGCTAATAGCTTTCTCTGTATTCTTTACATCTTCTTTCTCTGAATCAGTGATCTCTTCTGGCTTTTTGCCTGATTCTTACACTTTGGTACTGAATGCTGATCACTCACTTATTAAGAAGGTACTTTCAGATACGAATACCATCCTGACACAGTTTGTATAATTCCTCCGCCCGGTTGATCTTTACCTGACAGTCCACACTGTAGCGCCCGCTGCTGGTCTTTTCCCAATAGGTAAAGTCCACCAGGGCCACCAGTTCCCCTTTCAGGGTAAAGATCGGCCCGCCGCTCTGGCCTCCCACCGCATCAGTGGTACAAACAATGAAATCTCCATAGGGATCGCTGTCATAGCCATGGGTCATAGATGCCACATCATTTCCCAGATACTCCGTGTCGTGGATCTTGTCCGTATTTCCGCCCCACATGTTGGCATGGATCACCAGCTTCGTCCCCTTGGTCAGCCTGTCATATACCGACAGATCCACATAGGCTTCCTTTAAGGTGATCAGAAGCTCCGGCGGGATCACCTCCAGCGGCACCCGGAACATGGCAAAATCCAGTTTGGAATTTTCCTGGGAATACACCGGATGCATGGTAGTATACACCTTCGTCCCATCGTAGAAAGTAAGCTTTACCTTGCTGTTTGCCATGACACGGACCACATGGCGCACCGACAGGCAGTACATATAATCCGGCGTGATCCGGTAGATCATTCCCGTTCCGAAGGAATAATAGTTGCCATCTCCCTTATAGATGCTGAAGGAAACCGGCTCAACCAGTTCCAGCATCGCATCCTTGTCCTCCATGAGAAGGGGGGTATAGGTAAAATAACCTAAGTCATACAGATAGTTAAGACTCCAGGCCGCTTCCTCACTGTCCGTCTCCACGCAGTCCACATAGTACTGCGCCAGCTCATCTGTCATGGAACGGGCATAGGCACGGCTATCCTGGAAGTTCTCTGCCATGAGGAGTTCCAGATGATCCATGCTCTTGTGAAGCTCCCCGTTTTCACGCTCTGCCTTCGCGATCTCATAGATCGACTTCAGATAGTAGGTATGCGCTTCTTTATAGTTTCCCAGCACCAGGAAATCCTCACTGGCAGTGACAAAATCTCCTGCATCAAACACTTCGATGGCCAGATTGTAATCACAATCCGTGATGAGTTCTCCTGTATCTTTATATGGATCCAGTTCCAGAAACAGCTCTTTTGCCTTTGCGTAATCCGGCTGTTCATATACATCCAGCGCGATCTCGTAGCGGCAGTCAATGATCCGGTCCTTACAGTCTTTATAATTTCCTGCCAGTTCATACTGACGGATGGCGTCCTCGTAAGCATCCCGGCTTTGCAGCTGAATACCATACAGGTAAATGTTCTCCACCAGCAGGCTTTGCGCATCCTTGTATTCGCCCAGTTCTTTATAAATGGCAATGGCGCCCGGGTAATCTGCTTCTGCGGTTAACTGCGCCGCTTCTTCATAGCGAAGATACGGATAGATATATGCGTCATAGACATATTTGCCGCCAAATCCCAGGCCTGCCAGGATCACCAGGACCGCCACTGCAATGAGACATTTCTGCAGCGGTGTTCGTTTCTTCGCAGGTTCCTCCGCCTGTTCCGACGATGCACATGTTTCCTCCACAGGCAGGCTCTCATTTTCCTGCGTGGTCTCTTCAAACAGAAGCACACCGCAATAGGGGCAAAAACGCGCCGCATCTGATATTTCTTTCCCGCAATGGTAACAAAACATATGTAAACTCCTTCAAAAGGATGATCTCGCAAAAAAAGACCTTCGATGTATATCATTATACACCGAAGGTCCTGATTTTTTCATTGAACTGTAGGTTTTCCGGTTGCCTGTTTTCAGTTCAGAACGAACATATTAACAATGCCTTCCAGAGTATCTACATTGCCCATGGTTCCGTCTACCTTCTCGGAAGTGGTAGCCATGCCGTTTACGATGTCTGCAGTCTTACCTGCGATATCGGATACACCGTTTGCGGATTCATTCACGGTAGTTGTGATCGCGGAAATAGAATCTGCAACCTCTCCGATGGACTCATTCAGTTCACTGGTACCGTTCTTAATGTTCTCCATGCTGTTCTTGAAGGTATCCGCATCATCATGGTACTGCTCGGATACTTTCTGGAACTCTGCATAATCGCTTAATACGGTCTGTTCCAGGAAAGAGGTGGTCTCTTCCAGACATCCGCTCATCTGTGTTACGGCGTTGTTCACTTCTCCTACGATACCATTGATATCTGCAACCGCACTGGAAGTCTGATCTGCCAGATTTCCGATCTCGGTAGCAACAACGGCAAATCCACGTCCTGCTTCTCCTGCACGGGCTGCTTCGATGGAAGCATTCAGAGCCAGCAGACTGGTCTGGGAAGAGATTGCCATAATGGTATTGGTCAGCTCATTGATCTTATCCACTGCCTTGGAGCTTTCAATGGCTTCATCGGCCTTAACGCGAACGGATTCGTAAATGCTCTTGGTCTTATTGGCTGCAGCCTCTGTGGTCTTTCTAAGATCCGTAGCACGATCCATGATCTCATCGGACATCTTGGAGCCTTCATCTGCCATACCGTTAATACGCTGTGCTTCATCACGCATCTCAGCAATGTTGGAGTTGATGGTATCGGTAGAAGCCGCGGTCTCCTGCATAGCTGCGGAAAGCTGTTCGGTGGTTGCGGAGTTATCGGTACACATGGAATCTACGCTGTCGGTGGTATTCCGCAGTTCTTCCACGTTCTCTCCGATATCTTCACAGGATGTATGGATCTTGCCCACGATATCCCGCAGGTTCGCTCTCATGGTACGGACATCCTGTGCGATCATTCCGAACTCATCCTTACGCGCTACCAGCTTATCGCTCTTATCGTTGTGACGGAAATCAAAATCAGCGGTCTGACGGATGATCTCTCCCACATCACTGATGGGTTTCATGCTGACTTTAATGATGAAATACAAGGCGATCAGCGCTGCAACAGCCAGCAGAACAACAATGAGCATTACCTTGTTCAGAAGCTGATTGATGGGAGTCATAACGGTATCATAATCACCGGTTACAATGACCATATTGCCGCCTGCGGTAAATGCATAACCTGCAAACTTAAGGGCTCCCTTGTATTCATATACAACCGATCCGTCGCCGATACTCTGCGGGGTCTCCCCTGCCTGTAATCTGGCTACCAGACCCTTAACGGCTGCATTGGCTACTTCTCCACCGATCTTTTCCAGGGTCGGATGATAGATCATCAAACCATTGCTGCTTACGAAGTAAGCGTAAGATCCGTCTACACCGGACAATTCTATGCTTCCCAGAGCCTGTCCGAAGGTTTCGTTCATGGCTTCTCTCTGTCCTTCCGGATCAGCCGCCAGCATACTTACCAGATAATTCTCAATATCTCCGGCGGTTAATGACTCTCCGCCCTCGATGGTATCCTTTACATTATTCAGGGTAACTTCCATGTCAATATCCACTGCCGTGGCTGCTGCTTCCGCTACATTCTTGGTATAGTTCTTATACACGTTGGTCAATGTATTTTTCGTCTGTGAAAAAATAAAGCCCAACATGATGCCAAATACCACGATGACCATTCCCACAATGAACATCAGTAGCTTGAAAGATATGGAATTTACCAACCCCACCTTTCGATTTTTTTCTTCGCTCACAATAATTCCCTGCCTTTCACCTTCGCAAAATTACAAGTTGTTTCATATTGTCAGTCAATTTTTATCTTTTTGTTGGCTGTCACAGAAAACAAACTCGCATCTGTCTAATATTCTATTGCGTTTTTGCGGGGATTGCAACGGATAACAAAGAAAAAGCACGTTTTCACGGCATTTTTGTATCATCTGCCGAAGAAAACGTGCCTTTTTTGTACATTATTTCGATAATGTATACCCATAATCAGACCCTTCACATACATGAAAAGTCTCTTTGAAGTTTCCCTGATTAATTCCCAGTTCTATCACATTTGAGGAAGAATCGAATAAAATTGCATCTCCAACTTCGACAAATCCAAAACTCTTCTCATAGGCCACAAAGTCATCGTAATAAGTTTCTCCCTTGTTTTTAAGGACCACATGCACTTTATCGCCATATGCAAAGCCTGCTTCTTTAAATGCATCCGATGCAACATTGAGTGCGATGCTTCCAAAGGGGTCGGAGACGCTGGATACAAATCCGCTGACCACACCGTCTTTGATCACGGCCATCTCATAAGCTTCCGGCAAAAGCACCACTTCTTCCACGGGATACCTGGGGCCTACGCCTTCAAAATCGATGATCCCCGATGCCAGCCTGGCAGCCGTATAAGCAAACAGGTCCCTGCCATGGAATACAGAGATCCCTTCCGTTCCCGGATAGCGGTTTACGGTTTCATCGATCTCCCGTACTTCCCGGATCCCCACTTCATGGGCTACATGGGTCAGACTTCCGTTGTCCGGCGTTACCACATAGTTGCCGTCCTTTAACAAAGCAACGCAGGCTCTTCTACTGGTTCCCACGCCCGGATCCACCACGGATACAAAGATGGTTCCCTTGGGCCAGAAAGGTTCTACGTAGATCAGTTCTCTGGAACCTGCCAGGATATTATACTGAGGGATCTCATGGGTCAGATCGTAGCACTCCAGCTCCGGATCCACCTGCTTGCATACCCCTCGCATGGAAGCAACCGCTCCCCACTTGAGACCAAAATCGGTCTGCCATACAATACTGGGTTTCATAATTACCTCGTTTCTTTACAACGGCATTTCCATCAGCCGTTTCATGGATTCATAATAGATCTCGAAAGCCTTCCGTATCTGATCCAGATCCATGTGTTCATCCGCCTGATGAGCCAGACTCTCTTCCACATCCGCGATGGGTCCGAAGGCTACACAATGCCCGAAGATCTTACTGTAGCTTACCCCTCCGGAAACGAAGGGCTTTTTATCGCTTCCCGTTTTCTCATAATAAACATCCAGAAGCGTCTTCACATAGGGATCTTCCGGATCGTTCATGGTCGGGGGTGAATCATAGTCCAGGGATACCTTAAGAGCGGGCAGCATTTCCTGCATCCGCTTTGTCAGTTCCTTACTGGTGATCCCGTCGGGATAACGGCAATCCACCTCTGCATAAAGCTTCCCGTCCTCGATCTTTAAAATCCCCAGATTCAGGGTCAGGGAATGATCCATATCATGCGGCTGCTCATAGCCCAGGGCACTTCCGTAAGGATCCCTGAACACCTGATACAGGCAGTTCATCACCTTGTCCTGATTTTTTAATTCCTCCAATAAAGCCACCGTTGCGCTTTCCCCTTTGTCCGGGTTGGATGCATGAGCCGCCTTACCTTCCCGCCGGCTCTCACTGCCGGTTTCCAGTCTGGCATAAGCAACAGGGGAAATGACGTTGCACTGTACCCCTGCCCGCAGCTCTTCCACCGGCCCGTCATAGTCCGCCGAAAGTCGCCACATAAGGGAGCCTTTTTCGCCGATGGCCATAGGGAATGCTCCGTCCGGTGTAAAGGCAAAATCCGGCTTTCCTTCCTTCTCCACGTAGTAGATCATGTCATTCATGGTCCGCTCTTCGTCGGTTCCCAGCACCAGACGCAGTTGTCTTTTGCTTTCCGTCTTTTCCTGATCCAGAAGCTTGAAAGCCAGATACGTAAGGAACATGGGGGTCTTCATATCTTCGGAGCCCCTGCCGTAGATGGCGTTATTCCTGACCTGGGGACGGAAGGGAGGCATGGTCCAGCCATCGCCCGGTTCCACCACATCCAGATGGGAAACCACATCAATGCGGCGGTCTTTGAACACATCCTCTGCGCGGAAAACAGCCAGGGCATTTCCCTCATACTCCGATACAAAGAACCCGTCCTTATAGGCCAGGGCCCGCATGTAATCCAGGGCGTCCTTCACCCCTTTTCCGCAGGGTGCATCCGTATCTATAGTCGTTTCGTCGTAAGTGGAATCGATACTGAGCAGATATAACAGTTCATCCAGATGTCGATCCAGGAAGTCATTTAAGCGTTGATCCATGGTGCCCATACCTGATAAGTGCCGGGGAAGAAGATCCTTCCGATCAATATCGCTACAAATGCCAGGATCAGCAAAACGTTGATCACGGCAACGATCTTATCACCTTTCGTGTCTTCATGTTCCGCATAGTAGGTCCGCTTCTTACCGCGGCCAAAGCCTCTTAAATCCATGGCATCCGCAATATTTCCCACACGGTCAAAAGAAACGATGATCAGCGGTGCCAGGATCATCACGTTCTGCTTTAACCGGGTCCAAAGACTGGTCTTGCGGCTGTCCAGCTCCATACCTCTTGCCTGCATGGAAATCTTGATATCCGAGAAATCCCTTGCGATCTCGGGAATATACCGGAACGCAATGGATACGATGGTAGAGATCTTATAGGAGATCCCGTTGGCATATAAGCCGGCTGCCATTTCACTGGGTGTAATACACTGAATGAAGGTCAGGGACACGAAGAAGGTGGCCATGAACTTGGTAAACCGGGTAAGGAAATACCACAGGGTCTCCGCAGTAATGATATAACGGTCCGTAAGACGCAGAAGCAAGGTGGAACCGCCCACGATGCTGGCGCCGTAATCCGGGGTCACTACCCAGATCAGGAACAGATTAAACAGGTTCACCAGAACGATGAAAACCGTCAGTCCCATCACCGTCTTGGGATTGGGCCTTATGGAGATCAGGCCGATGATGCCGATGAGACATACCGGTGCAAGGATCCGCATATCCCAGGTGGCGATCAGGATCAGCACCAGTAGGAAGAACAGACGGATCTTGGTCTTTCCCGTTAATTTATCCAGGAAAGTGGTTCCGGGAATGATGTTGATAAACAGACGCTTAGTTAAGTCCATTTTTACGTTCCTCCCTTTCCCTCTCGATAAAATGACGGATGAACAGATCGGGATCGGCTCCCACCTGCCGTGCTAAAAGCACCAGGGAAGTCTCCTTCAGATTGGCCTGTTCAATGACCTGCTTGTCCGATAAAACCGTAGACACATAATTATCCGCTATGCACTTGCCGTCAGCAAATACAATGGCACGATCCGTATATTCAATGGCCAGATGCATATCGTGAGTAATGAACAAAATGGTAATGTCATACTCCCGGTTAAGCATCTCCAGAAAGCTCATGATCTCCGTATAGTGGGAATAATCCTGTCCGGCCGTAGGCTCATCCAGGATGATCACATCCGGTTGCAGGGCCAGGATACTGGCAATGGTCACACGCTTACGCTGTCCGTAACTAAGGACGGAAACAGGCCAGTTACGCATGGAATATAACCCGGTCATGCGCAAGGTCGCTTCCACTCTCTGATCCGCCACGTCTTTCTCTACACCGTTAAGATTCAGCGCCAGACGGATCTCATCAGCGATCATATCCTTCACCAGCATCTGGTTGGGATTCTGCATCACATAGCCGATCATCCGGCCGATCTCACGAATGGAGAACTTAAGATAATTGTCTCCCTTGATCCTGATCTCTCCTGCCTGGGGACGAATGATGCCGCAGAGCATACGGGCCATGGTGGATTTACCGGCACCGTTCTTGCCCACAATGGCAATCTTCTCTCCCCTGCGGATGGTAAAGGATACATCATCCAGTACCTTGCCGTTTCCATAGGAAAAGTCCACATGTTCCGCTTCAATGAGAACCTCTCCGCCTTCCGGCGCATCGTAAGGCTTGGATACCTCCATCTCGTTCAGAATGGGAGCGCGATAGGATCCAATATCCAGCTCTTCAATATTCTCCAGATGCTCACCGGGTTTAAACCGGATGCCGGCATTACGCAGTGCGGAAATATACAAAGGTTCACGAATCCCGTTTTCCTTCAGAAGACCGGTGCTTAAAAGCTCATCCGGCGTGGCGTCCATAAGGATAGTGCCCTCATTCATTAAAATGATGCGATCCACATGACGATACAGCACATCTTCCAGACGGTGCTCTATGATCATCACTGTCTTATTCTGCTCCCGGTGAATGCGATCGATGAGATCCACGGCGGTCATACCCATGGCAGGATCCAGTGCAGCCAGCGGCTCATCAAAAAGAAGCAGCTCTTCCTCATCGTGAAGGATACCTCCCAGTGCCACCTTCTGCTTCTGGCCGCCGGACAGTTCAAAGGGCGGCTGGATCAGGAAATCTTCCATGCCAACAATGGTTGCCGCTTTTTCCACCTTAGGCAGCATCTCGCTGCGGGGAACTGCCGCATTCTCCAGGGCATAAGCGATATCCTCTCCTACGGACAGTCCCACAAACTGAGCATCCGTATCCTGCTGTACCGTACCCACATGCTTACTGATCTCTAAAATGCTAGCCTCTTTGGTCTCCACCCCTGCCACTTTGAGTGATCCGGTGATCTTACCGGGATAGGAAAAGGGGATCAGACCATTGACGCAGTTGGCCAAAGTGGATTTACCGCATCCGCTGGGGCCCAGGATCAATACCTTCTCCCCCTTATAGATGGTCAGGTTGATGTGATGCAACGTCTCCTGTGTCTGGGATTTATATTGAAAACTAAAATCTGTAAACTCTACTAACGGTTCTCTCATTATTTCCTCGAAAAAATCAATAATGCAGCCACCCGGAACAATACGCACAGAGTGGCTGCCTTATGATCGGTCATTATTGTGTTATGGCTGACCCATAACCGGTATCAGTCTTCCTTTACCAGGTTGTTCTTCTTTGCATTTCTGTTTGCAAGGAAGAATAACAGAGGCAGACCAACAACGATCAGAACGATACCATCGGAGATGATGGCTGAGAATGCCTGCATCCATGTGATGGTAAGCTCGGATGAATAGAATACATAGGTAAGGATCGGTGTTACAACGCCGAATGCAAGGATGTTGCCTACGAGAACACATACCACATACCAGATCGCATGTTTAACGGTAAAGATACCGTCTTCAATTCTGGCACCGAAAATAGGGATCAGGCCTGTGAAGAAGCCTAATACGAAGTTACCGATGGACCAGTCAAACCAGAATCCCCAACCGCCGATCAGGTCAGCCAGAACGTTACCAAGACCTGCTGTCACTGCTGCGGGAAGCGGTCCGAACATAGCTGCAACTACGGCTACAACTACCATTGCGGAAGTAAGGGATGTGTTGGTGAACACCTTGATACCGCCGTAAACCATCAGAACACCGAACAGTGCAACACCGATTGCTACCGCAACGATGGTTCTGGTATTCCAGGTTCCGATCAGCATCTTACCAATGCTCTTCTTGTTATTTGTTTCCATTTTAGTACCCTCCTTTGCCTGCATAGCAGGCATGAATGTTTACACCTCTATCATTTTAACAACTGCCCCATTCCCTGTGAAGGGTAATTCTTAATTTTTTCTAAACAATCTTCCTATATTGTAGTATCGGAAAAAGCTATAGCCTACTCCAGGATCGCGCCGCCCCATTCCACAACGCTAAAGCCGTCCCGGCAGATGGGAACGATACTTTCCGGGTAGCTCTCCGGGCTTGTAAGTCCCTTGTCATCGCCCTCCGATAGCGGAGCAAACCCAAACCAGATCCGGTAGAGATGATCCGGCTGTGTGCTGATCCAAAGAGGC
>JAIKYN010000254.1 GCA_024683155.1 Lachnospiraceae bacterium
GTATAACGCCGAAAAGTCATTGTAATGTTCCGATGAATCGTCAAAGGAGAGCATATACACATCCTTGCGCTCTCTCAGACGCTCTGCGATGGCATCCGCTTCTTCACAGGTAATGTTGGTTACCATAATGGAAGCCGATCCATAGGTGATGAATTCTTCCTCCATGAGATCCAGTCCGATACTGGTCTCGGAAGTTTTTGGCAGAAAAGCCGACAACTGGTCTTCTACCTTTACCCAGCCGGATGAAACCGCGCAAAAGATCAGGGCAATACCAAACAGCAGGAAAAACAGATTGCGACGGTCAACGATAAAGGTTGCCACCTTCAGCATGACACTGCTCTGTTCTCCTTCCTTTTGGCTTTTCTCCGATGCAGTAGCGTTCACATCTCCGGTCTGCTTCGTTTCCTTAACATCCATAGTGATACTCCTCCATATTCGTCCCCCAAATATATACCATTATTTGTCGTTTCCTATTTTTAGTAAAGAAACAAAGCCATCGTTTTGTATTTCCCCCATAGGCTGTCGGAACATATTGAAGATGCCTGTTTTCCTTGGTAAAATATGATTATAGGATTGTTTTACACGCAAAAGGGGATCGTAAATGAAGCATATTTCAACAAGCGGCATTCGCCGTATTTTATCCATATCCATGATCATCCTGTTGCTGGGCAGCTTGCTGTTTACCGGCTGCGGCGAAGCGGAAACCGTAGAGGTCGATACCGGTGTCCTGCACCTGGCCCTTCGGGACGGGATCTATGCGGATGTAGTGGAAGCCTGCCTTCCTGCCTTTGAAGAAGCCTACTCGGTAACCTGTGAGGTGACCCGTTTTTCCGAAGAAGATCTGCATAACACCGTGCTGGGCAAAGGAACCGACGGTATCTCCTACGATGTAGTAATGGTAGACGGATCCTGGACCGCAGAATTAACGGAACAGGGGATGTTAGCCAACCTGTCGGAGCTTGGCTGCGTCCTGGATAACGACATCATTCCGGCTACCACCCGGATCTCTTACTACAACGAATCCATTTATCTGATGCCCTTTTACGGCAATGTAACGGTACTTCTTTATAACAAGAAGCTGATGGAACAATACTGCTATGATCCCAACCGTGCCCTCAGCCTACGGGATCTGCTCTCCATTGCGGAAAAAGCAAAAGTAGGCGGCAAGAACGGTTTCCTATACCGTGGGGATACCCCCAACAACCTGGTGGTGGATTTCCTCCCCATTCTTCTCTCCCACGGCGGATGGGTCGTAGATCAGAACAATCAGCCCCTGATCGATACACAGGTATTTCGGGATGCCATGTCCTACTATCTGCGGCTGATCCGATCCGGGAAGGCCATGGAAAAAGCATCCCTCATTGAAAGCATTGATAGCGGAGAAAGCTGCATGGCAGTTGCATGGCCCGGCTGGTATACACCCACTGCCGATACCGCGGCAGATTACTCTGCATTAAGCGGGAAGCTGGAACCCAACTCCGTTGCCTATAATGCCAATGTCTACGGTATCTGGATGCTGGGCGTTTCGGAAAGCAGTTCCAACCAAAAAATGGCAGCTGCACTGGTCAGCCACCTGATGGATAAGGATGTGCAGCGCTCTACCATCGAGATCGGCGGTGTTCCCTGCCGTTATTCCTCTTTGCAGGATCCCGATGTCCTGGCTGTCTATCCTCAGTATGATGCAGTTGCAAAAGCGCTTCAGGGCGGAACCTATCGCCCTGTCATGAAAGACTGGACCACCTTCTATACCATCCTGGGTACGGAAATGGATGCCATTATCAAAGGTGAAAAAGAAATGGACCAGGGCATTAAAGATGCCCAGGTCCATTTGGAACAAGCATTAAATTCAGGAACCAATGAGTTTCTGGATCGTAGAGAATAATTTTTCCCGGGTGGTGGGTTTCAGCAGATACCCCTGGGGCTGCAGGCTTAATACCTCCACGATCTGCTCTTTATCATTGACCGCCGTAAGGAATACTACAGGGATGAGCGATAACAGCTCATCCTTTTTCATGGTCAGAAATACTTCTTTCCCGTTCATTCCCGGCATTTCATAATCCAGCAGTACCAGCGCCGGCATACTCCGTTCCATGATCTCCAGACCTTTGGGTCCGTTGGGCGCTACCAGCACCTGATAGGAATCCTCCAGTAATCCCTTGATGGTACGCAAGGTAGGTGCATTATCATCCACGATGAGGACCTTCTTACGCCCTGCTGCCCCGGTCGGGGATGTTCCCTGGCCGTTTAACGGACTGGCGATCCCCAGCTTCGCTGCCACCTGCTGCACCGCACGATTCCCGTCAAAAGGAATGGCAATATTATCAATGCCGTTATAAAGGCAGGATTCCACGTTACGCTTCTCATCCATGGTTCCGATGGTCATAAACGGAAGATTGGAATAATTCATGCGCAGGGAACGGAAGAACAATGTGGTAGGTTCGTTCACCGACGCTCCCACAATGAGCAGCAGATCCGGCTGATAGGCCATGATCATATTGGGCGCATTCTGCAATACGTCCGCCATCTGGATCTGATAATACAGCTTCAGAAAATCGATGGCATTGTACACATCCATAGTAGGTTTTCCGATCACTAAAATCTTTTTCATCCTTACATTCTTCCCTCGTATTTCTTATATTTGCAGCCTTTGCCCCAAATGCTGCATCAGGAGAGCGCCTGTTCCAGCTCCTTCATCTTTTGCATGATCCCGTTGGCACCCTCTTCATCCAGATCTGCAACCGCTGCAGATAAGGAAGGGATCAGCGCCTGAATCTCATCCGGGAATGCATACCCCTTCATACGGTTCATTACATCATCTGCCGTATCGATATCCATATCCGCCAGTGCCGCCGACAAAACGGTTATGAAACCATCCAGGATGCCGGCCTCTGCCGCTTGTTTTTCTGTTTCTTCTCCTATCCCAAACAGGCCGGTAAGTTTCTCCTGATAGGAGAACCACTCCTCCATGAAGGTGGGATGAACCTGTAAGATCCGGTCTGTATTATGGTCTCTTGCTGCAAATTCCAGGACCTTGGCCATGCCGGCCAGAGGAATGATACCCAGGGTTGCTGCGGAACTCTTCATGGCATGTACCTGGATCCGGTAAGCATCAAAAGCTTCTTCCGTACCACCTTCCACAAGGCTTTGATACATGCTCTGCAATTTGTCTCCGTGTACGGGAAGGAGTTCATAGAATTCCTTCACCGACTCCTGCAACAGATCCATTTTCGGCAGGTGCAGCCAGGCAACAGACCAGTCCAGACCTTCCACAATGGGCAGGTCCTCCGGTACCGCATTTACCGGTGCAAGTTCCTCTGTATATATATCGTCATTTTCCGGCGCCGGCTGAAGCTTTTCTTCCGGCAGGAATTTTCGCAGAGATGCTTCCAGCTTATCATACACAATGGGTTTGGACAGGAAACCGTCAAAGCCTTCCTCCAGATATTCCTCTTTGGCACCTGCTACCGCATTGGCTGTCAGCACGATGATGGGCGTCATGCGGTTAACGGAATCCAATCCTTCCCGGATCCGGTGGAATGCTTCCACGCCATCCACTTCCGGCATCATGTGATCCATGAAGATCATATCGAACTTTACATGACGGGCCAGCTCGATGGATTCTGCGCCGCCTCCCGCTTCCGAAATGGTCATCTTCGTCCGCTTTAAGAGGCTCTTGAACACTCTTCGGTTCATACTGTTATCATCCACCACCAGAACCGATGCATCCGGTGCGATGAATGCTTTATTGCCGGATACATCCACATGGGAAGTACTTACCCGGGCATTGAAATCACCAATGGGTTTCTCATCCACGATCTTCTGATCGATCTCAAAGTAGAACTTGGAGCCTTCGCCGTATACACTTTCCACCCGCAGCCTGCTGTGCATCAGATGCAGCAGTTTGGTAGCGATGCCAAGGCCTAAGCCGGTTCCTTCGATATAGTGATTTTTCTTATTATCAAAGCGCTGATAGTCATCAAACAGATGGGGCATATTTTCCTTCTTGATACCGATACCGGTATCTTCTACCTCTATCCGCAGATGCTCTGTTTCGCCATCCCGCTCTCCTTTGATCCGAAACCATACCGTTCCGGTGGGCGTATATTTTACCGCATTGGTCAGCAAATTGGTAATAACCTGTTTCACACGTACATCATCGCCGAATAACATGTAGGGAATATCCGGATCGATGTCCACTTCCAGCTTCAGGCCCTTCTCATCCGCACGCTGTGCCACCATGTTGTACAGATCATGGATCAGAGACGTCACTTCGTATTCCACGGGAACGATCTCCATGCGGTCGGACTCGATCTTGGAGAAATCCAGGATCTCATTGACCAGAGAAAGCAGGGTATGACCGGCTGTATAAATATCTGCGGCATATTCCTGTATATTTTTCTCACGGCTCTCCCTGAGGATCATCTCATCCATGCCCAGCACGGAATTGATGGGGGTTCGGATCTCATGGGACATCTGTGCCAGGAAACGGGTCTTTACCTGATTGGCATGTTCCGCCGCTTCTTTCGCATCCCGGATCTCATCATACTGACGCCTTACCAGACTTAAAGTACCTAATTTGGAAATGATCCAGGCAATGCATGATACAAAAATGAAGGTCATCACGGTCAGATAGATCCGGAAGGGCATCCGTTCAAAGATCTGCATTTCCTTGGCAAAATGATACTGTTTCTCCAGAAGGATCTCACCGGTCAGTTCATTTAACGCCTGGATCGTAAAGGTATATTCTCCTGCGTCCAGTCCGGAAAACTGCAGTTCCTTAAAATCCGTCTGGTGCACATACTCTTCATAGGTCTCCGGCCCCTCCATCGTCAGATGTAAATAGGGGTCGTTTACGGAATAATCCAGCACATTGGGATAAATATTCACCTGCCGGGCCTCCTTGGGGATCCGGAAGATCCCTTCCACCGGTGTGATCTCCTCTTCGTCCACCGTCAGGTGATTCAGGATAATATCATAATCCGTACGCTTCAGATGATTCACATCCGTTTGCATGGAAAGCACCGTATCGGTACAGCACAGGATCATCTCATTACCGTTATGCAGATTAAAAGATCCTTCCACCAGGGAACTGTTGAGACCGTTTTTGTAATTTAACAGAACACTGGGATATTCCTTATCTTCCAGCATATCTTCTGCCTTTACCACATAGATGCCGGCACTTCCGGTAACATAACAGTACCCCTGATCGTTGATCATGATGTCAAAGTTATTATTATAAGGGAAATTTTCCAGCTTTCGAATACTGGTCCGGTCATCATAATAAATGGCATTACTGGTCAGATAGAAAAATCCGTGGTTGTAAGGCACCATCTTCTTTACGTTCAGATTCCCCAGACCGGAAGACATATTGATCTGCTTATACAGCTGATTGTTTTCCAGGATGATGATACCGGCATCTTCCGTAGCCACCAGGATACGACCGGTCTCACTGATCACCACCTGATTGATCTTCTTGGTGACAAGTCCCTGTTCCGCTCCGATGGTGCGGGATACTTGTCCGTCTGCAATAAATGACAGGCCCTCATCGGAAGCCGCCAGAATATCGCCGTTCTTCATCTCACAGACCTGCTGGAAGTTTTCCCCCAGAACCCGGTCTTTGTTTTCATGCCATTCCGTCAGGACTCCCTGTCCGTTGATCTTCATGAGGCCTGCATTCACGCCGCCGCAGATCCAGATATTTCCCAGACGATCTCCCGTGATATGACGGATCTCCATGGTATTTAACCCGGAAATATAATCATAGGTTTCCTCCCGCATGGTCTGGGTATTTACCACCACAAGTCCTCGGTCCGTTCCGATGAACAGATCTTCGCCGCGCTGATATACGCAGTTTACCCCCGAAAGAGTCAGTTCGGTCTGTTTTGTCAGATCCTCAAAAATACTGGCAGAGTATTTCTGGACACCGTTTCGATAAGAGGCTACCCAGATATTTCCCTGCTGATCCAGAAGGATATCCTTCAGATCATGATCGGCGCCGCCACTGCTTAATTTATTACGTCCATCCTGCTTATTCAGGAAACAGATGCCGTTATTGGCACAGCAAAAATAGCCTTCCGCTTCTTCATCGTATACCAGCCGGGTATATTCCAGAAGACCGATGGCTTTGATCTTATTGCGCATTTCCAGATGGTTCCCGCTGAGTTGGTATTTCACCAGTGAATTGGTGCTGGTTCCCACTAACAGTTCTCCGTCCGTTCCCCAGGCAACTTCCGTATAACGTCCGGAAGTAGAATCCCATTCCATAAATTGTAATAACTGCCCGTCTTTAAACAGAAACAGCATACCTTCTTCCGTAACACCGGCAATGTATCCTTTCTCATTCCCATCCAGGGATGTGACACGGACCAGTTCCTCCATGGAGTTATACACACCTACAATTCCCAAAGGAGAGATCATGGCGATATAGGAATCCGTACCTACATAGATGTTATGATTATTATCTTCACAGATCGCCAGAATGGACTCGGAAGGCATACTCCAGGACATATCATAAGAAAGAAGCTCTTTGGTCACCGGATCATAGCAGGCAAGCCCACTGTCCGCACTGCCGATCCAAAGCCTTCCCTGGGAATCTGCATAAAGCGTCGTTACGGAGGTGATGGCGTTATCGGGATTGATCGATTCGAAATTCTGGCCGTTGTACATATACAGTCCGGAATAACCGCCGGCCCATATAAATCCGTCTTTGGTCTGCACAATGGAATTGATCTCCGGGGAAAGAAGGCCTTCCTTGATACCATAGGTCGTTACTGCATAAGAAGAGATAAAATCTGCCGGAACTGCCTGTACTTTCATGGGCAGGGCAAACAAAAGGCCGCTTCCCAGAAGGAAGGGCAGAAGCTTTGCCACATGGACCGGCTTATGTTCCTCCAGCTTTTTGGAAAGAAAATTCGTCAACGGGATGGTCAAAAACAGGATCGCGCAGCTTAGGAGCTTATCCGGAAAATCCACAAACAGTTCTCCCATAAGGCCACAAAATACCCGGGAGGAAATGGTCAGGGAAAGCATGTCTACCAGACCGTCTCCATAGATGTTTCCGGTATAACCGTCGTATAAGATCAGATTCGGGATGGCAGAGA
>JAIKYN010000261.1 GCA_024683155.1 Lachnospiraceae bacterium
TGGTTGTAAGACAAATGCATATGAAACAGACGTGATGCAACAAGAATTACAACAACTGGGTTATAAAATTGTGCCATTTGATGACGTGGCGGACATCTATGTGGTCAACACCTGCTCGGTAACCAACATCGCGGATCATAAGAGCCGGCAGATGCTGCATCAGGCAAAAAAGCGCAACCCAAAGGCAATTGTTGTGGCAGCCGGCTGCTATGTACAAACAGGGAAAGAGACCCTGGAAAAGGATCCTTTGGTAGATCTTCTTCTGGGAAATAACCTGAAGGGAAAACTGGGAGAAGCCCTGGAAGCGTATTTTGAGGAGCAGGGAGGTGCTGCAAAAGAGCCGGGAGTTGTTCCGGCCGGAGGCCGAATCCAGGCAGATATGAAATCCCGATGGGTGGAGGATATCAACGAACCCCATTCCTATGAAGATATGCTGCTGCTTCATACCGGTGGGCATACCCGGGCGGAGATCAAGATCCAGGATGGATGCAATCAGTTTTGTACGTATTGCGTGATCCCCTTTGCCAGAGGCAGAAACCGAAGCCGTAAACCGGAAGCGATCCTGGAAGAAGTAAGAAAGATCGCGGAAGCCGGCTATAAAGAAATCGTGCTTACGGGGATCCATATCAGTTCTTACGGGCTGGATTTTGATGGAAAGACCAATGTGAAAAAGGGAGAAAGTTTCCCCTGCAAACATCTTCTGGCACTCCTTAGAGAGATCCATGAAGTAGAAGGGATCGAGCGGATCCGTCTGGGGTCTTTTGAACCCCGCATCATTACCGAAGAATTCGTGGATGCACTGGCCGGGATGCCGAAGATCTGCCATCATTTCCATCTGTCCTTACAAAGCGGCTGTGACAGCGTGCTGGAGCGGATGAATCGACACTACACGACAGCGGAATACAGGGATAGTGTGGCGCTTCTCAGGGAAAAATTGGGGAATCCTGCCATTACTACGGATGTGATCGTAGGCTTTCCGGGGGAAACGGAAGAAGAATTCGAAACGACGGTAAAATATCTGGAAGAGATCAATTTCTATGAGATGCATGTATTTCCGTACTCCAGACGAGCCGGAACGCCGGCAGACCGCATGGGAGACCAGCTGACCAAGGCAGTAAAAGAACAGCGGGTGCATCGCCTTATGGAACTGCGGGATCAGCAGTCCAAAGCATTTCGAGAGAGCTATATTGGAACGACGCAGCCGGTACTTTTTGAAGAAAGCAAGGTGATCGATGGGATCACTTATCAGATGGGCCATACCAAGGAATACATCGAAGTAGCTTATCAGGCAGAGGAAGATCTGAAAGGGGAAATCCTGGATGGGGTGTTGGCAGAAGACATGGGAAATGGGATAATAAAATTCGAGATTGGATGATGTAATTATCCAGAAAGAGCAGATAAAGTATGAAAATGTCAATGGAAATTCCCGCAAACCGTATGGACCGGGGCTTTTATCAGTACCAGAAGGAATACGAAGATAAGGCCTTGGAGGTACTTCGATCCGGTTGGTACATTCTCGGGAAAGAAGAAAAAGCCTTTGAGGAAGCCTTTGCAGAGTATGTGGGTGTTCCGTATTGTGCCGGATTGGCGAATGGGCTGGATGCATTATGGATCGGTTGTAAGCTCCTTGGAATCGGAAAAGGGGATGAAGTATTAGTCCAGGGTAATACTTATATCGCCAGTGTGATGGGGATTTCTATTAATGACGCTACTCCTGTTTTTGTAGAACCGGATGAGTACTTCCAGCTGGATCTGACGAAACTGGAGGAAAAGCTTACACCTAAAACCAAGGCAGTTATGGTGGTTCATCTATATGGGCACATGACGGATATGGACACCCTGGTTGATTTTTGTAAAAAGCATCATTTATATTTGATCGAGGACTGCGCACAGGCACATGGTGCCATGTGGAACGGAAAAGCCGCCGGATCTTTTGGGGACATAGGGTGTTTTTCATTTTATCCTTCAAAGAACCTGGGAGCTTTCGGAGATGCAGGTGCACTGGTTTCCTCTGACCCGGATATCATTAAAGAGGCAAAGGTCTTTCGCAATTACGGTAGCGAAAAGCGATATTATAATAAAGTGGTTGGTGCAAATTCCCGGTTGGATGAATTACAGGCGGGACTTCTTAATATTCGCTTGAAACATATGAACGAGATTACCAGGGAACGGCAGGAATTAGCGGCAGAGTATTCTACAAAAATACATAATCCGCTGATCATTTGTCCCAAGACCAGATCAGGAAATATACCGGTATGGCATCAATTTGTGATCCGATGTGAATATCGGGATCAGTTGATCCAGTTCTTGAAAGACAAGGGAATTGGCAGCATCATACATTATCCCATTCCGCCACATTTATCTGAGGCATATAGTTATCTTGAGGTGAAGGAAGGAACCCTTCCTATTACCGAGCATTATGCAAATACAGTATTGTCTATTCCGATGTATAATGGAATGACAGCGGAAGAACAAAAATATGTGATCGAGTATTTAAATACTTTTCGGGTGTAAGTGTTCATCTCTGTAGGAGGAATCTATATACATGTCATTGCAGGATAAGTATCGTATTATCAATTTTAAAGAATGCGGAGATGAGCGTGGAAACCTTGTGGTTGCTGAGGGAGAGAGAGATGTTCCCTTTGCGATTCAGCGCATATTCTACATTTATGGGTCAGATGCTACCGTGGTTCGTGGACAACATGCGAATCTTACTTCTGAATTTGTACTGATCAATGTGAGCGGTACCAGCAAAGTAAAGATTACGGATGGAAACGAAACAGAGATTATTTTGTTGGATAAACCCCGCATGGGATTATATCTCTCTAATATGTTGTGGAAAGATATGTATGATTTTTCGGCTGATTCAGTTCTTCTTGTCCTTGCCAGTACGCATTATGATGAACATGAATATATCCGGGATTATGACCAGTACGTGAAATTGATGAAAGAACAATAAAAAGGAACGAGCATATGTATAAATTATCCATCATCATACCGGTTTACTATAATTCAGATACTTTGGAAGCTTTATACGAAGATCTTCAAAAAAAGGTACTACCGCAGCTGGAGGATTACGAGATCGTCTGTGTGGATGACGGTTCCGGGGATAATTCCTGGGAAGTAATGAATCATTTGAAAGACAGAGATCCAAAAGTAAAATGCGTTCGTTTATCCAGAAACTTTGGAGAACATTCTGCATTATTAGCGGGGTTAACTGTCTGCACCGGTGACTGTGCAGTGACGAAACAAGCGGATCTGCAGGAAGATTCCACGCTGATCCTGGAAATGCTGGAGAGCTGGAAAAAGGGTAATAAAGTAGTACTGGCAGCCAGAAAAGAACGGAAAGAAAATCCCGTCAAGGTATTTTTTGCAAACCGCTATTATTCGTTGATCCGAAAAATGGTGAATCCCAATATGCCTGCGGGAGGCTGTGACTGTTATTTGGTGGATCGAAAGGCCATTGAAGTATTAAAACTGATGGATGAAAAGAATTCGTCTCTTACCTTACAGGTTATGTGGATCGGTTTTCAAACGGACGTAATTTATTTTGTCCGGCAGGACAGGGAAGTTGGGACTTCTCGCTGGACGCTTTCCAAAAAGATCAAACTGGTGATGGATTCCATTATGAGTTTCTCTTACGCACCGCTTCGGATCATGATGGGGATTGGTGTAGCATTTGATCTGCTGGCTCTCATAATGATGATCAGCGTTTTAGTAGAGAAACTCAAGGGAGAGACTCCGGTGGATGGATGGGCATCTTTGATGTGTGTCATCCTCCTTGGATTTGGACTATTGATGATCATGCTGGGATTGATCGGGGAGTATATCTGGCGCACGTTAGATGCATCCCGTACCAGACCGCCGTTTATTATCGATGAGGTAAGAGGGACTGTTTTTGAAGTTTCTGAAGAAAATAGAACAAAAGAGTAGAAACCGTTAAGAGAGAGACTCGATGATATCGATATTTGTATTTTAGTGCGTTGTACGATAAAATATTATGATACCAAGACAAACTAGTTTATTATTCAACACTGGGTGGGAGTTACCATGGGCGATTTAGACAGAACACAATTTTTTCAGGTAGAGACAGGCGATAGCGGAGCGAAAGCAGTCCTGGAGACGGTATATCAGGCACTGATCGAAAAGGGATACAACCCTGTGAATCAGATCGTTGGTTATATCATGTCCGGAGATCCGACTTATATTACCAGTCATAATAATGCACGTAGCCTGATCATGAAGGTAGAACGGGACGAGCTGGTGGAAGAGATGCTTT
>JAIKYN010000270.1 GCA_024683155.1 Lachnospiraceae bacterium
TCTTATGAAAGATAACGTACGCAGAGAGAGTCTGGTGGCTTATACGGGAGAAATAAACAAGGAAAAGAGCGATCACTCTCACCAGGTCCAGATCGGTATCTGGGAAAAGCTGCTGGAACAGAAGCAGTTTAATTCCTTCCGGGACAGTGTGCTGGGGTATCTGCAAAATGGCGGGCCGGGACGCATGGACGCCAAAGATATGATGAAGGTGCATGAAGGTATCACCCAGATCCTTCTGATCTGCCTGGTGAATCATCAGATCTCTTCGGATCAGGTCTTCGATCAGGGACTTCCTTATCTGACCTACATGAACTCCTGGGAAAGCGTGGAGAAATTCTCGGAAGCCCTGGAGTATATCGTGGATAAGTTAAATACCCTGGAAGGTGGCGCCGGAGGCGGAGATATGATCGAAGAAGGCATTACCTTCATCCGCCAGAACATCGACCGGGACATCTCCGTTGTGGAAGTGGCGGATCATGCCGGCATGAATCCGGAGTATCTGACCAAGCTGTTTAAGAAGCATACGGGCTATACCCTGAAAGAATACATTGTAAAAGAGAAACTGGAGGCAGCCAAGATGCTTCTCACCACCACAGAGCTTCCGGTCACTCTTATTTCCGGCCATGTGGGATATGGCAATTATTCCAATTTTACGCGTAGTTTCAAGCAAATGGTGGGCTGCACTCCAATGGAATATCGTAAGAATCAGAAAATGCAATAAAGGCATCTGAATTTTGAATATTATCAAAATAGCCCTCCGCATACAATAAAAATGCAAGGTGACCACAGCACCTGCAAAACAATCAATCAATCTTTTTTATCAGGAGGGAGTTACATGAAAAAGAAAGCGATAGCATGGGTCCTCACAGCAGTCATAGCATTGTCTTGCTGCGGTTGCGGATCTACGGGTGATAACGCCGGAGCAGCAAGTGATGGGACACAGGCTGCAGCCACTGAGGCAGGCGGAGCAGCTGAGAATGGCGGAGCATTGACAGAGGTTAGTTCGGATCCGTCCGAATGGCCGGTAGTCTCCATTCAGGTGCCTGCGCTGACCGATCTTCCGGATGAGCCCATTGTGGAAGATGCATTAAATGAGTATCTGGTATCCATTAACGCCGGTGTAAAGGCAAATCTGGTACAGTCATCCTTTGGTGATCTGGCAAACCAGCTGACCTTAATGTTATCGGATAACCAGAATCCTCTGGATCTGTTCTGCTGGAGATTCTACTCCACATTGGATGGCTGCGTTAAGAATGAGCAGTGTATCCCGTTGGACGGGTATATGGAGGAGTATTCCGATATGTGGGCCATCTTCCCCGAAAACGTACTGAAGACACAGCAGATCGGCGGTGTTCAGTACGCTGTTCCTTCCGTAGATAGTTACGGAACCTATGAAGTTTATAACTTACAGAAAGATATTGCCGAGGAACTTGGTATCGCTGACCGCGACGGCGAGCGTATCACCAAGGAAGAAATGACGCAGATCATGAAGAACGTAGTTGAAAAGCATCCCGAGATGGCTGCTATGATCAACACCAACGATGAACCCTTTATCGGCATCGATACCTTCGGAAACAGCAACTGGCTTGGTGTTTTGTTAAATCGTGGTGTTGGAACTACCGAAGTTGTTAACCTGTACGAGACACAGGAATGGCGTGATTATTGCTACATGATGAAAGACTGGGCAGATGCCGGTATCTTCATCGATGATCCTCTGAACAATGAGCTTACCATCAGCCAGTATAACAACGGTATTGCAGCAGGATGTTTCCTTGGCGGTTACAGTGCGGATTATATCAAAGCACTGATCGCATACAGCCCTTATGAATCTGTTCAGTTCCAGTTAACCGATCTTGTAGGAACCAGTAGTTCCGTATTAGGTGGCTGGATGATCTCTACCGTTTGTAAGAATCCTGATGCAGCCATGAAGATGCTGTATCTCATGACCATGGATGAGAACGTTGCACGTATCATGATCCTTGGTGTGGAAGGTGTTCACTATACTGTTGACGAAAAGGGTATTGCCCGTCGTCCCGAAGGTGTTACACAGGCAACCAGTACCTGGAATCAGGATTGCCCCTGGTTCTATCCCAACCAGTGTCTGAGTATCCCTCTGGAGACAGAAATGACTACCTACTACACAGATATGCTGGATGCTCCTAATCATGCACAGTTCTCAGAGGCAATGGGCTTTGTATTTGACAGTACTCCGGTTTACGACCAGATGGCTGCTTGTACCACCGTTGTCGCACAGTACAGAGATGCTCTGTTATATGGTCTGGTAGATGTTGATTCTTATCTGGAGAAATTCAATGAAGAACTGAAGGCTGCCGGAATCGATGATATCATCGCAGCAGAACAGGAACAGTTTGATGCCTGGAGAGCAGCACAGTAAGAAGATCCATTGAACGAATAAGACTGCCGGCCATAGATCCTATGGTCGGCAGTTTTTCAAAGGAAAGGTAGATAAAAATGGAAAACAAAAAGCTTCTGAAAGAGAAGCAACGTAAACAAACCAGAAAAAAAATTAAAAAATACGCACCCCTTTATTTATGTGCACTTCCCGGATTTATATATCTGATCATCAATAATTATCTTCCTATGGGCGGTCTGATCCTGGCATTTAAGAAATACAGTTTTGCCAAGGGTATCTTGAACAGTCCCTGGAACGGTATCCAGAATTTCACGTATCTGTTTGGCTCCAAATGGGCAGGGATCATGTTCCGCAATACCATTCTGTATAACCTGGCCTTCCTGTTCTTCGGAACCATCCTGGCAGTTTTTGTAGCTATCCTTTTAAACGAAGTACGCAGCATGCGGGCTAAGAAAACCTATCAGACTCTGATCCTGCTGCCTCACCTTGTGAGCACGGTGCTTATCGGTTATCTGGTATATGCATTCTTATCCAGTACCAATGGATTTGTAAACAAGAGCATGCTGGAGCCCCTTGGTTTTGCGGGGATCGAATGGTATACGGAAGCCAAATACTGGCCGTTTATCATCGTCATCGTGCAGCTTTGGAGAAGCTTCGGTTTCCAGAGTATCGTATATTTTGCTACCATCATCGGCTTTGATAAGACCTATTACGAAGCAGCGGTTGTAGACGGCGCTACCACCTGGCAGCAGATCACCAAGATCACCTTACCGCTCCTTAAGCCTACGGTCATCATTCTGACCATCATGGCACTGGGCCGTATGTTTGCTTCCGATTTCGGTTTGTTCTATCAGGTTCCTCAGAACAGTGGTCTTTTGTATGAAGCGACCACGACCATTGATACCTTCGTGTATCGTACCTTAATGCAGGATCATGATGTGGGACGTTCCCTGGCAGCAGGTTTCCTGCAGTCCATTCTTGGTTTCTGTGTAGTAATGATCACTAACGCTATGGTTCGCAAGGTTGAGCCTGACAGCGCACTGTTTTAGGAGGAGAGAACATGGCCGGTAATAATAGAGGCTTTCGCATAGCCGCCAACATCATCATGACCCTTCTGACCATCGCCTGCCTGACACCATTTATTCTGTTGCTGGTAGCATCCATTACAGACGAAGCGGTCCTGACTTTAAACGGATATTCCTTTATCCCGGAGAAGATCAATTTTGCGGCTTATAACTATCTGTTTATGTCCATAAACAGAATTGCAAAGGCATACGGGATCACCATTTTTGTTACGTTTGTGGGTACCACCCTGAACATTTCCATGACCACTGCTTTTGCGTACCTGTTATCCAAACGGGATCTTCCGGGAAGATCTTTCTTATCATTCTTTATCTTTTTCACCATGCTGTTTTCCGGTGGTATGATCCCGTCCTACATCATCTGGAGTCAGTACATGCATGTAGCTGACAGCCTGCTGGGTCTGATCCTGCCGAACCTGGCAATGAGTGCTTATAACATCATCCTCATGCGTACATACTTCACCACCAATGTACCGCTGGAGATCATGGAGGCCGCGGAGATCGACTCCTGCAGTGAGATCGGAATGCTGTTCCGTATCGCGCTTCCTTTATCCAAGCCCATGCTGTCAACGGTTGCACTGTTTTCCGCACTGGCTTACTGGAACGACTGGATCAACGGTCTGTATTATCTGATCCGCAGAAACGATCTGTATTCCATTCAGAACGTATTAAATTCCATGATGAACAACGTACAGTTCTTAAAAGAGAACACCATGGATGCCAGTGCTGCCAAGTTTACATCACAGATCCCTACACAGGGTGTTCGTATGGCCATCGCGGTAATTTCCGTAGTGCCCATTATGATCATTTATCCCTTCTTCCAGAAGGCGTTCATCAAGGGTATCGTCATCGGTGGTGTGAAGGGTTAACAAGATTCATGCAGGTCATGGGCGTTACGTTACGCCGGTCGGGATGATCTGTTTTCTTAGGAGGGGTTATGTTATTGAACAACCAGGAGATCCACGACTCCAAATTTCGTGAAAACGGTGGCCACCAGACCAAGGAAGGCGGCTACAGTAATATTCTGATCAAAAAAAGATATACCAGTGTGGTGTTCTGCCCGGGGGAACCCAAAGAGGGCCAAAGAGGGCCGGGTTCCATGTATCCCAGATGCATCTGTCTGGAACATAACGGAGAAAAGAATGGCACGCTTCTGGCAACCTTTGAGGATTATATTTCCGAAGAGCCTCCGGTATTTCCCATTTTCGAAAGTACCGATGAAGCACGCAGCTGGCACTACTTAAGCAAGGTAGAAGATACACATCTGGGGTATGGTGCCCGTTTTCAGCCGCACCTGTATGAATTACCCCGTGACATGGGATCGTTAAAAGAGGGAACGATCCTGTGTGCAGGCAATATGATCCCCAAGGGCTTCGGCCTTACGGTGCTGGAACTGTATAAGAGTACCGATGCAGGCAAGACCTGGGAATATGTCAGTGAGATCATCCGCGGAACGGAAAAGGAAGACGATCGTCCCATGGGTATGCCTGTCTGGGAACCTTTCCTGTTAACATCGCCGGATGGGAAGCTGTATTGCTACTATTCCGACGAGCGTTATAAGGAGAACGGCAACTACAATCAGCTGCTGGCACACAAGGTTTCCGAAGATGGCGGTTATACCTGGAGCGATGAAAAGATCGACGTAGCATTCCCGGACGGCAACTTACGGCCCGGAATGCCCATCGTGGCATACTTACCCGGCGGTAAATTCATCATGGTCTATGAAATGGTAAACCAGGACCGGATTCCCGTGTATTTCAGGATCTCCGATGATATGGACGACTGGGGGGACCCGGAATATATGGGAGATCCCGTGGCAGCCGTAGACGGCAGTTTCCTTACGGGAACCCCCTATGTCTGCTGGATCCCCAAGGGTGGGGAGATGGGCACCATCCTGGTAACGGGAAGAGGCTACGGAAGCATGTTTGCCAATTCCGAAGGAGGCAAGGGCTTCTGGGAAAAGCTGGAATCCCTGGTTCCCATTGATAACAACTACGATTATACGGGGTACAGTCAGTGTATCCTGCCTATATGCGGCGGCAAACGGATCCTGAACCTGACGCCGTATCAGATCTCCAACCGTCAGGCGCTGATCGAAGCTGCGGTTGCGGATGTGTACGAGAGAGAAAACTAAGACATATGCCGGGGCTGCGGGCAACGGGTTACAGGCTGCAGCTTCCGGCAATTTTATGAGGGAAGAGAAGGTAGAAAATATGGAAAACTTTATTGTAAAAACAGAAAACGGTCTGGTACAGGGCGTTCATGGCTATGACCCCAGAGTGGTTGCATTTAAGGGAATCCCCTATGCAGCACCTCCGGTAGGAAAGCTGCGTTGGAGAGTGCCTCAGCCTTGTGAAAACTGGGAAGGGATCCGTATGGCAGACAAATATCCTGCAGTTGCGGGGCAGGAACAGCCCGGTATTGATCCCAATTCATTCTGGACCAAGGAAATGCATCCCGCAGGAACTGAGCTGAAGGTCAGCGAAGACTGCCTGTACCTCAATGTATTTACCCCTGCCAGAAAAGCAGATGAGAAACTGCCGGTTCTGTTCTATATCCATGGAGGCGGTTACAGAGGTGGTTATCCCCATGAAGTAGAGTTTGACTGGGAGCATATGGCGGCCAAAGGTGTTGTAGTGGTAGCCATTGCGTATCGTCTGGGCATCCTGGGCTTTCTTGCCAATCCCATGCTTTCTGCGGAAGCACCGGAGGAAGCCAAGGGTAACTACGGCCTGATGGATCAGCTGGCAGCTCTTAAGTGGGTACAGAGAAATATTGCGGCTTTCGGCGGCGATCCCTCCAAGGTGACCATTGCCGGACAGTCTGCAGGTGCCATGAGTGTACAGAATCTCATTACCTCGCCTCTGGCAAAGGGCCTTATGGCAGGTGCCATCATTGAAAGTGGTCTTACCATTAATTTTGAAGACCGTATGAAGCGCAATCACCCCCTTGCGGAAGGGGAAGCCCTTGGCGCGGAAATCTTTGAAAAAGCAGGCATCCATTCCCTGGAGGAAGCGAGAGCCCTTCCCATGGAAGAAGTGGTGATGCTGGAAGATAAATATCTGGGCCCCGGTATCCATTTTGAACCGGTGATCGACGGCATCGTGATCAAAGAGAACAACTTTGATGCATATATTCACGGTAACTATGAAAAGATCCCCGTACTGGTAGGACATACCAGCGGCGAAGCAGCTTCCTTTGCCAGGGCTTTCGGGTCTCCCGCCAAGACACTGGCAGAGTTTGAAGAATATGCAAAGGTCTACGGAGATAAGGCAGAGGAGTTCAAGTCTCTTTGCAAGGTAAGCAGTGATGCGGACGTAGAGGAACTGATGACTTCCTTCTCCATGCTGGATATGCCGGCAGGCGTACGCCTTTTTGGCGAACTGCAGGATGCACAGGGACGTACCACCTATGTGTATGACTTTAACGCAGACATTCCCGGAGAGGACAATGCGGGCAGCTACCACGGTTCCGAGCTTTGGTTTGCCTATGATGCTCTGGCAAGATGCTGGAGACCGTTTACCGGAAAGCACTATGATCTGGCCCGTCAGGTCAGCTCCTACTGGATCAACTTTGTAAAAACCGGTGATCCCAACGGATGCGATAACTTCGGAAATCCTCTTCCCCGCTGGGAAGCCTTCAAAAAGGGAGACGCTTTTGTCATGGAGTTTCAGGATACTCCCGCAAGGAGCGAGAAGAAGATCGATCCCATCATGCGTTTCCGTATTGACTACACATTAGCCAAAGCAAAATAACAACGAACAGGTGAATTCATGCAAAATAAAATACAGATCCATACAAACAGAGTAAAATTTCCCACCGCGCCGGAATTATACGGTCTGTTCTTCGAGGATATCAACCATGCGGCAGACGGAGGCCTCTACCCGGAGATGATCCGGAACAGGGCCTTTGAAGATTCGCTGTATCCCGAAGGCTGTACGGTGGATGCCAATGAGAAGATCTTTGTGACCGAGTACGGCTGGCCCGGTGCCTTCAATCACGGAGAAGGCATCGATGACTGGGCAAATGCGGTTCCTCCCACGAAGATCCCCGGGTGGTATGCAGAGGGCGCCACATTTACCTTAGACGAAAAAGATACCCTGAACCGGAACCGTAAAGCGGCACTGCAGGTTAAGTTCGAGGCAGGCGGCAAGATCTACAACATCGGATATGCCGGTGTTCCCATCCGGGAAAACGACCAGTATGCCTTTTATTTCTTTGTAAAGAACGGCTGCTGCGCCAAGGTGCGTATTTCTCTGGAAAGCGAAAACGGAGAAAAGGCAGGAAGCGAAGAGATCGCACTGGCGCCTTCTAAGGACTATACGAGATACAGCTGTGTCATCACTGCCACCGGAACGCATTTTAAGGGAAGGGTGAGCATCTCCTGTGATGCGGCCTGTGAGCTGAAGATCGGCTTTACTTCTCTGATGCCCTGCAAGACCTTCAAGGGTCATGGCCTCAGGGAAGACCTTGCGCTGGCACTTAAGAATACCCATTCCAAATTCATCCGCTTCCCCGGAGGCTGCGTGGTGGAAGGCATCAATGAGCAGAACTCGCTGCTGTTCTCCCGCACCATCGGTCCGGTATGGGAACGTCCCAGCTGCTTCCTTATGTGGCATTACCGGACCACCAACGGTCTGGGCTTCCATGAGTATCTGCAGCTGTGCGAGGACCTGGACATGGAAGCTATGTACGTGTGCAACTGCGGCATCAGCTGTCAGGCTCGCCACGGACATGGTTTCTCCAAAGAAGTGACCGATCAGTATCTGGAAGAAGCGCTTCATGCCCTGGAATATGCCCTGGGAGATGAGACCACCACCTATGGCGCACTGCGTGCAAAGATGGGCCACAAGGAGCCCTTCAAGCTGAAATATGTGGAGATCGGTAACGAAAACTGGGGACAGGATTATGCAGAGCGTTATCCGCTGTTCTATCATGCCCTTAAAAAGGCATATCCCGATGTGATCTATATTTCCGACGGTCACACCGAGCGGGAAGGCCTGCCTACGGAGTTTGCCGATGAGCATTATTACAATGCACCGGAGTTCTTCCTGGAAAACGGAGATCTTTTTGATGACTATGACCGTAACGGCCCCAAGATCTTTTTGGGGGAATATGCGGTAAACGGCGGCAATACCATTTCTTCCATGGAATGTGCCCTGGCGGAAGCTTCTTTCCTGCTGGGTGTGGAGAATAATCAGGACATCGTTCGCCTGACGGCCTATGCGCCGCTGTTCCAGAATTCGGACTATACCGCCTGGAAGCCTAACATGATCATCTTTGATAATCATCGTGTATACGGTATCCCCAGCTATCATGCAGTTTCCCTGCTGGCAAAATACCGGGGAGCAGAGGTGATCGCTACGGATCTGGATATGGAAAGTAAGCCGCCCGTTTACAGGGGTATCCCCGGAATCCAGTGCGACAAAGAGGGACTGGAATTCCGTAATCCCATGGTCAACGGCAAGCCGGTAGAGATCTCCCGATGCATCTACGGCACCGTGGAACAGGAAAACGGCTGCGTGCGCATGGTAAAGGGCGGAACGCCGCATCATTATACCGGTAAGAGTCCTGAGTGGAACGAAGCCTTTGAGTCCTTTGTGGGCGCGGGAAGACCGGGGGAGATCATTCCTTTGTGGGTGACCTTCGGTACGGAGGATCTGACCGACTTTACCTTCGAGATCGATGTGAAGGTCGATGCGGATAATCCGGTGACCTTTAACATGTGGAACTTCCATCCGGAAACGGACGCAGGCTGTGTAGAACCCAGAGATATGGAATGGAATATGCGTTCCGTACGGAATCAGTCCTGGAGGATCGAAAACGGGATCGGCCAGACCCGTGTGCCGCATTTCTTCGATAAGCCTTTGTGCGATGAGGAAAAGACAGCAATCTCCATTGACTACAGTGTATTTAATCATTATAAGATCGTGTGCGATGCCTTTGGATTTACCTGTTACATCAACGGGGAAAAGGTTCAGGAGCGCAAGCATCCTTTACATCCCGTACTGGCAGCGGTAAGTACCCAGGATGCGGACAAGATCTATTTGAAGATCGTGAATGTAGACGATCAGGAACAGAAGGTGACCATTGAGACAGATTGCGCCATCGGAGACGAGGTATGCCTGGAAGTGCTGGCAGCAGATCCTGATGAAGTCAATTCTTTTGCGGATATGGAAAAGGTCAGTGCGAAAGCCGGCGTCCTGGAAAAACAGGGAGACCTGGAATATTCCGTACCTGCGCATTCCGTCAACGTGCTTGTTTTGAATAAGAGAGGGTAGAAACTATGTTAAGAGAGGTAGAAGTAAAAAACGGTAAATTAAAGGGACTCATCGGTAAGGATCCCCGGATCGCAGTGTTTCGCGGTGTTCCTTATGCACAGCCCCCGGTAGGGGAACTTCGCTGGAAGGCGCCTGAGCCTGCAAAGGATTGGGAGGGTGTCAGAGAGTGCTACGAATACGGCGATATGGCCATGATGCGTGTGCACCCCGGGATCGGCGATGATTTCTACACCAAAGAGTTACATCCTACAGCAGCATCTTACGGCATGAGCGAAGACTGTCTGTATCTGAATATCTTTACACCGGCAGAAACGAAGGAGGACAACCTTCCGGTCTTCTGCTACATTCATGGCGGCGGTTATCAGGACGGTTACAATTATGAAGTAGAGTTTGACGGTGAGCGCGTGGCAAGAAGAGGCGTGGTTGTGGTAAATATCGCGTATCGTCTTGGCCTGTTCGGTTTCCTGGCACATCCTGAGATCACGGCAAGAACCGGAGAAAACGAGATCATCTCCAACTTCGGTATGCAGGATCAGTCTCTGGCCCTTCACTGGGTAAAGGAAAACATTCGGGCGTTCGGCGGCAATCCCGATCAGATCGTGATCTGCGGACAAAGTGCCGGTGCCGGAAGCGTGCAGTCTCAGCTTTGCAGTCCTTATAACGAGGGCATCATCAAGGGTGCCATTATCCAGTCCGGCGTTTCCATGGCCTTCTTTGATGAGAAGGAGCCTTTCGGAAAATCCATCGATCTGGATGTGGCAGAACAGCGCGGTGTTACCTTCTTCAAGGACGCCGGCATCAAGGATCTGGAAGAAGCCATGTCCATGAGCGCGGAAGACCTTATGGAGAAAGTCCGTAACTTTAAGCCCAGCTGGGCTTTTGGCTTCAGCACCATTATTGACGGCAAATTTGTAAAGGAATCTGTCTGGGATTCTTATTATAACGGACGCGTGCCCAACGTTCCGCTCATTGTTGGCTGCTGCTTTGGCGAAACCCAGGGAGGTCTGTTTGTAAACAAGAAGATGACCTATGCGGACTTCGAGAAGTGGGCTGAGAACTTCGGAGATAAAAAGGACGAAGTGATCCGGGCATCCGGTATTACCAATGATGAGGAAGCAGCGAAGGTGACGCTTACCGATTCTCTGAACATGCTGTTATCCAACAGCAGAGCCTTCTGTGAGCTGCGCTCCGCACAGGGAAGAGAAACCTATCTGTATCTCTTTGATCATGATATCCCGGGAGACGATGCAGGCTCTTTCCACGGTTCCGATTTATGGTTCATGTTTGATTCCTTAGGAAACAGCTGGAGACCTTTTGAAGGAAAGCATTACGATCTGGCCCGCCAGGTAACTTCCTACTGGACCAATTTCGTAAAGACCGGCAATCCCAACGGAAAGGACTATAACGGCAATCCCCTTCCCCAGTGGAAGGCATATAAGAGCGGTGAGAGGGATATGATGAAGTTTGCCGATACCTCCACGCCTGTAAAACTGGAAGATAATCCGGTACTGGATATGCGTCTGGAATTCAGTAAGAAGAAGTTTATCAAGTAGGAAGGAGGCAGCAGGTTGCTTAGAGAAGTACAGGTAAAAAACGGTAAATTAAGAGGCCTGGTGGGGAATGATCCCCGGATCGCAGTTTTCCGCGGTGTGCCTTATGCCAAACCTCCCGTGGGAGATCTGCGCTGGCAGGCTCCGCAGCCCGCAGAAGACTGGGATGGTGTGCGGCCCTGTTATGAATATGCAGACATGGCCATGATGCGGGAACATCCCGGAGAGGATGCTTCGGATTTCTATACCAAAGAGCTTCATCCCGTGGGACAGTATTATTCCATGAGCGAAGACTGTCTGTATGTCAATGTATATACTCCTGCAGAAACCGTAACGGATAAGATCCCCGTATTTGTATATATTCATGGGGGCGGATTGCAGGACGGCTACAGTTATGAAGTCGAATTTGATCCCGAGCGGGTAGCCCGGAAAGGCGTGGTAGTGGTTATGGTGAGCTACCGCCTGGGTCTGTTCGGATTCCTGGCCCATCCGGATCTTAAGAAGATCACGCCGCAGGGTGCCTGTGATTCCAATTTCGGGATCCAGGACCAGTCCATGGCGCTTCACTGGATCCATGATAATATCGCTGCCTTCGGCGGTGATCCGGAGCAGATCGTGATCTGCGGACAAAGTGCCGGTTCCCGCAGCGTTCAGGTACAGATCACCAACGGCAAGAACGAAGGCATCGTAAAGGGTGCCATCATCCAGTCCGGTGTATCCATGCTGTTCGGAGACGAAGATTTCTCCATGGCAAGGATCCCTTCCAAGGCAGAGCAGGAACAGAATTGTGTGGATTTCTTAAAGGCCATTGGCATTGAAGATCTGGAGACCGCACGAAAGATGGATGCTGCAGAACTGATGCGGCGTCTTAAGGAAGCCTGGAAGGAGAAACGCTGGACCTTCGGTCTTAGCGTGGACGGAGACTTTGTGCCGGAAGATCTGACGACGGCTTACTTTAAGGATCATATGCTGCCGATCCCCCTCATCGTGGGACTGTGCCAGGGAGAAACCCAGAGTGCCTTTATCAAAGGCAATATGACCTATGAGCAGTATCTGGCCAAGGCAGAAAAGTATGGTGCGGAGAAAGAGAAGTTCTTATCCCTGCAGAAGGTGGAAAACGATGCAGACACGGACAAGCTGATCTCCGGAGATGCCTTTAACAATTTCCGATCTGCCAGCAGAGTCTTTTGTGAGCTTCGCTCCGCAGCAGGGTATCCCGTATATTATTACATCTTTGATCATGACATTCCGGGAGACGATGCAGGATCCTTCCACGGTTCCGAATTATGGTTCATGTTTGATTCTCTGGGAAACAGCTGGAGACCTTTCGAAGGAAAGCATTATGACTTAGCCCGACAGGTGGTTTCCTACTGGACCAATTTTGTAAAGACCGGAAATCCTAACTAAACCGACTGTTACGGCAATACTCTGCCCCAATGGGAGAGTTATAAAACGGACCGAAAGGTTGTGATGAAGCTATGCACCCGCATAGCTTTTTTGCATGTTTTGAACATAAAATACCCCCAAAAACTAAGGAGATTTGGTACTTTAAATTGTTTGTACAAACCAACCTTATTTGGTAAAATATAGAAGATTTTTAAATGGGGTATTTTGCGTATGCAATCTCGTGAACAATATCATAATCCACTTATGAATGAGGCTGAGGAATGGATCGATACGGGGAAATTAAGATCCTTCCAGGATAATTTCGCTCTCTCCACTGGCACGGTGATCTTTGCCATGGATGCAGAGGGAGAGAAGCTGTTTGCGCCTTCCGGGGATCAGGCGGATGTTGATGCGTTCCTTAAATGCTGCGATGAAGAGACATATATGGCGGTATATGACCGCGTGAACGGTCATTCCATTGAAGAGCAGGTGATCGAAGACACCTATGTACAGGCGTTAAAGATCGCTGCTTTATCCATTCGCATCAAAGGTCGCACCCGTATTACCTGGATCGTCGCCGGCATTCTGTCGGAAGATCCTGCCGGGCTGGAGGAAGCGATCAAGCTTGGGTTCCGCCATGCCCTTTCTGAAACAGATTTCTATCACACCATCGATTCCCTGCAGATCATCAGTACCATACTGGCGGAAAGTTCTTTAAAGGCGGAGACCGAGAAGGAACGCAGCAAGCGTCTTGCTTCTTCGGAGCAGGAAATGGGCGCCACCTTAAAGAAGAATGAAGCCATGACTTCCGTGGTACAGCTCCTGGACCGGGACGATGGCATCGAAGATATCATGAAGGAATTTCTCCGGATCACCGGGGAATATCTTGGGGTAAACTGTGCCCACTTTTTCCAGTTACAGCGGGATACGGAGAAGATGGACGTGGTGTCCGAATGGTATAACTCTCTGGATACCATTTCCGCACAGCAGCTGGAAAATATGACCCACTATCTGCGGACAGAGAAGGTCATTGTTATTTCCCATGATACGGTGATGAGCAGTACGGATCGTGAGATCCTGCGGAATATGGGCCTGAAAGCTCTGGCCATTGTGCCGGTGGTGATCAACGGTCAGATTTCCATGTACGTGACCTATGAAGAGGTGAGCCGGGATCTGTCCTGGGAAGTCAGCGACATCCGGTTTATTTCCGATGCGGTGAAGGTGTTCCAGTCTGTGATGATGCGACGGATCGCCAAGAATTCCCTGGCAAGCTCCTATCAGTCCCTGGAATCCGTTCTGGAGAACGTAGGCTGCGGTATTTATGTCCGGGCCATTGAGGATAACAGCATCCTCTTTGCAAACCATGGATTAAAGCAGATGTTCCAACAGGAAATGGCAAGCGGTATCCTGGATTCCCTCATCGATGAAGTAAAGGAAAATAATGAGGAAGCATCCCCCTGGGAGATGTTCGTTAAGAGCAGAGGCCGCTGGTACGATCTGTACGAAACAGAGATCGAATGGGTGGACGGCCGCAAGACCCAGTTGTTTTCCTTCTACGATATTACCGACAAGAAAGAATACCAGAAGAAGATCGAGCAGCAGGCGTATACCGACTACCTTACCGGTATGTTTAACCGTCAGTGCTGCGAGCGTGATCTGGCCAAGATGATCGACCGTGCGGTGAATGAACACACCAGCGGCGGTCTGTTCTATCTGGATCTGGATGACTTTAAACATATCAACGATGGGTTAGGCCATCAGTACGGAGATATCCTGTTACAGAACATCTCCAAGGGCCTTCGATCCGTTCACGGTATTGAAGATACCTGTTATCGTATGGGCGGCGATGAGTTCGTCATCATCATCGCTCCGGAGTATTACTCCACCTATGAGCACATCATCAGTGACATCCGTAACATCTTCAGCAAGCCCTGGTTCCTTAAGGATGCGGATTACTACTGCACCATGAGTATGGGTGTTGTGGAATTCCCCGCAGAAGGAAGGGACGTACAGGAGCTGATCAAGAAAGCGGATATCGCCATGTATGAGGCAAAGAAGAGCGGTAAGAACCGCTGGATGCGCTATTCCCAGAAAGACAGCCCCAATTCCAGCAGGCGTCTGGATATGGAGAAGAATCTGAGGGATGCCATTGCTCATGATTTCGACGAATTCGAGGTTTATTACCAGCCGATCATTGATATCCAGAAGGAAGGAAAGCCTTGTACCGGTGCGGAAGCGCTGATCCGGTGGCATTCTTCCATGCTGGGAGAGCTTTCTCCCAGTGAGTTCATTCCTTTGACCGAATACTTAAGCCTGATCGTTCCCCTGGGACGCTTCGTTCTGAACGAAGCCTGCAAGACCTGCGTGGAATGGAATCAGAAGGGTCATCCGGAATATAAGATCAACGTTAACCTGTCCATCATCCAGCTGTTACAGCCGGATATCGTGGACATTGTCAGAGACGTTCTGGCAGATACAGGCATCAAACCTCACAACCTGACCCTGGAAGTTACGGAGGGTCTGGCGGTGAATGACATGAACAAGATGAAGAATATCCTCAGCAAGATCCGTGCCCTGGGCGTTCGCATCGCACTGGATGATTTCGGAACGGGTTATTCTTCCCTGAACCATATCCGCGAGATGCCTCTGGATATCATCAAGGTAGACCAGAACTTTACCAAAGAACTGGAGCTGAATGACTTCTCCAAGGCGGTGATCCGTACCATCGGTGATCTGGCTGACACCATCCGGGTGGATCTGTGCGTGGAAGGTGTGGAGAGCGAGGAGCAGCTGAAGATCATCCAGGACATGAAGGTTGGGCTGATCCAGGGCTTCTACTTCGGCAAACCGATGACGAAGGCTGAGTTCAACGCGACATACCTGTAGAAAACCGCTACGGTTGGCTGTCTCGCAAATCTTTTGGGGACGCTTCGCTGCTACGGTTGGCTGTCCCGCAAATCCTTTGGGGACGCTTTGCTGCTACGGTTGGCTGTCCCTGCAAATCCTTTGGGGACGCTTCCGCTCCGATCGTTAACGCAACGGTTCATAATGCTCGATAAAACCGAGCATAAGAACCGGCGAACGATCAGGCCCCTGCAGTGATTTACGGAACATCCAACCGAGGGAAGAACCGTGCAGGGATTTATGTGTCATCTGACTGTGAGAGAAAGACATTTCTTACAGGTCGTCGGTTGTGCGTTAAGCCTTATGGGGTATAAAACGGTAGCAGGCGTGTTCGTACGCCGAGCTTGTAATGGATTCGTAATGGATGTAGCAGTCCAATCGAATAGAGAGAGTAGAGATTCAGGAAAGGAATGAGGAGCTTATGAAAACAGCTGCACAGGAAGCAGGAGCAACGGCATATCCGGGCAGGGGTATTATCCTGGGATGTTCGGAGAATGGTAAAGAGGCAGTCATTGCTTACTTTATCATGGGGAGAAGCACTAACAGCCGCAACCGTATTTTTGCGGTAGAAGGAGAGGGGATCCGTACGGAAGCCTTTGATCCGTCTTTATTGGAGGATCCGTCTCTTATTATTTACGCACCGGTTCGCGTTCTGGGAGACACTACGATCGTAACCAACGGTGATCAGACGGACACGGTTTATGATGGCTTAAAAGAGGGTCTTACCTTTGAACAGTCTCTGCGCAGCCGCGAATTTGAGCCGGATGCGCCCAACTATACGCCTCGTATTTCCGGAGCGGTTTATCGTAAGCAGGGGGCATTTTCCTACGATATGTCCATCTTAAAGAGCAATCATGGGGATCCTGCAAGCTGCAGCCGTTTTACGTTTAATTATGAGCATCCTTTCGCAGGCGAGGGTCATTTCATCCACACCTATCAGAAGGATGGCAATCCCCTCCCCAGCTACGAAGGAGAGCCTACACCGGTGGCGATTTCCGGTGACATCGACAGTTTTACCGACAGCCTTTGGGATGCACTGGATGCAGACAACAAGGTGTCCTTATTTGTTCGTTACATCGATCTGGAAGACGGCAGCTGCCAGACCCGGATCGTCAACAAGCACACGAAGTGATCCACTGCCCCCGGGGGTGGAGGACCGGATCTGATGCAGGATCCGGAGAAATGTACGGCACATATCAAAGGAGTAAAAATGAACGAATTAGAATTAAAGTATGGATGTAACCCCAATCAGAAGCCTTCCCGTATCTTCATGGAGAACGGCAAGGATCTGCCGATCACTGTATTAAACGGCAAGCCCGGCTATATTAATTTCCTGGATGCATTTAACGGTTGGCAGCTGGTAAAAGAATTAAAGCAGGCCACCGGCCTTCCCGCAGCTACCAGTTTCAAGCATGTTTCTCCTGCAGGTGCTGCAGTGGGAAGAGAGCTGACCGATACCGAGAAGAAGATCTACTGGGTAGAGGGTGAGGAGTTATCTCCTCTTGCCAATGCCTATGCAAGAGCCAGAGGCGCAGACCGTATGTCTTCCTTTGGTGATTTCATTGCATTGTCTGATGTCTGTGATGTAGCTACCGCAAAGCTGGTGAAGAGAGAGGTATCTGACGGTATCATCGCTCCCGGCTATGAACCGGAAGCACTGGAGATCCTGAAAGCAAAGAAGAAGGGCAATTACAACGTGATCCAGATCGATCCTTCTTTCGTTCCCGATCCGGTAGAGCGTAAGCAGGTTTACGGTATCACCTTCGAGCAGGGAAGAAACGAGCTGAAGATCGATACTCAGCTTCTTGCCAATGTGGTGACCGAGAATAAAGAGATCCCTGAGAATGCAAAGATCGACCTGATGATTTCTCTGATTACGTTAAAATATACGCAGTCCAATTCCGTATGCTATGCATTCGGCGGACAGGCCATCGGTATCGGTGCAGGACAGCAGTCCCGTATCCACTGTACCAGACTGGCAGGTTCCAAGGCAGATAATTGGTGGATGCGTCAGAATCCCAAGGTTCTGGCACTTCCCTTTATTGATACCATTGGCCGTGCAGACCGTGACAATGCCATTGATCTTTACATTGGCGAAGAATACGAGGATGTACTGGCAGAAGGCAGATGGCAGAATACCTTCAAGGTAAAGCCCGAGCCTTTGACCGCAGAGGAGAAGAAGGAGTGGCGCAGCAAGTTAAAGGGTGTATCCCTTGGCTCCGATGCATTCTTCCCCTTCGGCGATAATGTGGAGAGAGCGCACAAGAGCGGTGTAGAATACATCGCACAGCCCGGCGGATCCATCCGGGACGATCAGGTCATCGAGACCTGTAACAAGTATGGGATCGCAATGGCCTTCACCGGCATTCGTTTGTTCCATCATTAAACCACAGTTTTATTGATGGAAAGGGAAATATGGATCAGGATAAACAGTAGTATCCGGCGCCTGAGGTTACCGGTCATACGGGACCTCGGGCGTCTTTGCGGTTATCTGTAACCGACGTTTGGGATCGGTCATAGGAGACCGTCATTTTTATGAGGATGGGTTGCTTTCCGAAGGGAAAAGCGGATCGCACTCCAATGAGGATTTTATGGGAAAAGAGTACAAATTTGACGCGTTTATAAGCTATCGGCATACAGAGCCGGATCAGTTTGCTGCACAGCTGCTGCACAAACGTCTGGAGGCATTTAAGCTTCCGAAAAATGTGGTATCCAAATTAGGCCCCGACGGACGAAAGAAGATCAGCCGTGTATTCCGGGACCAGGAAGAACTGCCGCTTGCATCCAACCTGGCAGATACCATCACGGAAGCCTTGAATGAATCAGACTTTCTGATCGTGATCTGTACCCCCAGGCTGCCGGAAAGCAGATGGTGCCGGAAAGAGATCACCACGTTCCTGGAGAACCATGACCGCACCCATGTACTGGCGGTGCTGTTAGAAGGGGAACCGGAACAGTCCTTCCCGGAGGAACTGCGTTTTATAGACGAGGAGATCACCCGCGAAGACGGCACCAAAGAAACGGTACGTCGCGAGATCGAGCCTCTGGCAGCAGATTTCAGAGGAAATACCCACAAGGAGATCTCCAAGAAAATGGATCTGGAGATCCTGCGTCTTCTGGCGCCTATGTTCGGGGTGGATTTTGATGATCTGCGGCAGCGTCACAGAGAGCGGAAAATGAAGCGGATCATCCGCATTTCCGCGGCCATCAGTGCGGTATTCTTTACCTTTGCCCTGGTAAGTACCACCATGGCGCTTCGCATCAATAAGCAGAATATAGAGATCCAGAATAAAAATACCGAGATTCAGCAGCAGAATGAGGAAATCCAGAAACAGAACGACGAGATCCAGGAGCAGAATGACAAGATCGAGGAACAGTACCGGGAAGTACTGCGTTCCGAGAGTACCATCCTGGCCACCCGTTCTTTAAACGAGCTGGATAGCGGTGATCGATACAAAGCCATTGAGACGGCTCTGGAAGCACTTCCCGGCGCTCCCGGAAAGGAGGACCGTCCGGTGGTGGCAGACGCAGAGTATGCCCTGACCCGGGCACTGTATGTGTATGACAACGGAGCAGCTTACCGTAGCCAGCAGATGCTGGAAATGCAGACTTCGGTAGCCGCCATTACCTTAAGCCCCGAGGGAGATCGTTTCCTTGGCACGGATCAGGCCGGAAATGTCATGGTCTGGGAAGGCAAGACGGGCAAGCGTCTGGCCAAAATACAGACCAACCGTACCACCTTTAACGATAAGGATGAAGCCATTTTCCTGGATAATGATCATATAGCGGTACTGAGCAAGGACGGTTTCGCAGTGGTGGATGTTCCCGCCAGAGAGACCTTATACCAGAATCAGGATGGTTCCGTATATGGTTTATATACCAATCGTAAAGGTCTGCTGGGGGCTAAAGGATATAATACCGCGTATCTGTACGACAGTATGAGCGGCGAGCTTAAAATGGAGTTTCCTTATCCGGAGAATAGTTCCCTTCAGGGAATGTTTTTTGATCCGGATGGTAAATACGTAGCTTTTGCTTTGAATGTGGTTCCCGAAAACGATGATGAATGGCAAAAACGTTATACACTGGTGGAAATCTATGACGCGACCACCCTGGAAAAGGTGCAGACCATCAAGCGTTCGCATGCCATGATATACTGGGTGCGTCTGGAAGGTGACAGCGCCTATGTCGCATATGCAGACATGATTCCTGTCACAGCGGATTTCTCCAACTTCTACAGTAATTTCGATTACGAGGGCCTGGTGGAGAAGGTCTCGGTTCCTACCGCAAAGACATTATGGAAGAACCAGAGCGGAGATCTTTGCAAAATGCTTTCCACAGCACGGGACGGAAGCTGGGATTATATTTTGAGCAAATCCTACCAAAGCATCGCCTTCTTTAATAAAGAGGACGGTTCTTTGATCAACCGGCAGGAATATGAGTCCGCTATAGCAGATCTGGCCTTTAACGCGGACGGCAGCATAGTGACGGTGATCACTACGGACGGGGAACGGCATCTCTACCAACCCTATAACGGGAATGATATCGTATATCTCGATACCTTCCTGGTTCCCTGCGAAACGGTGCGTAATGCCTTGTTCGGAACAGACTATGTGGCGATCCGCACAACCAATTCCAAATCGATCTATCTGATGGGAAGAAGTGAAGGCACCGGGTATGAACCGGTTTGGGACAATGTGGATTCCAGTTGCCTTTTCGCACAATTCAGTCATGACGGAAAATATGTGATCACCTACGACGGCAGTACGGATTCCCATATGAATCTGGTGGATCTGACAACCGGCAATATCCTGCGGACGCTGGAGCGTGATAACGGCCTGAGCAC
>JAIKYN010000280.1 GCA_024683155.1 Lachnospiraceae bacterium
ACACCCTGGATGCATACAGTGTGACCATTGAGATCCTCATCGGCCGCTATCATCTGTGGTTTTTACCTATGATGGTAGGGATCTATCTGATCCTGCCGGTTCTGCGCCCCTTCTTGAAAGAGAAGAATGAGCAGCTGGTCCAGTATCTGATCTTCCTTTTCTTTGTATTAAAGATCCTGCGGGATACCATCGTGGCCCTGGACATGGACTATGCCTGGACTATTATTACCAACATCATGCAGCCGGATCTTATTACTACCTATGTGGGATATTTCCTGCTGGGGTATTATCTGTACCACTTTGAAGGCAGTAAACTGCGCAACCGCCTGATCTATGCAGGTGCCTTGTGCAGCGTGATACTGGCGCCCGTTTGCAGCATTCTGCTGTCGGAACACTGGCAAAAGCCAGTTTCCGAGATCTACGACAGCTTCAGTATCTTTACCTTCCTGATCTCTGCGACTCTGTTCCTGTTTTTCAAGGAACATGTGGCAAAGCATACCTTCAGCGAAAAGAGCCGAAGGGTGATCGAGGAGATCAGTGCCGATACCCTTGGGATCTATCTGCTTCATGTAGCGATCCTGGAAATTGCGGCGCGTTACGGACTTACCACCAATTCATTGCCGGCGGTGATCTCGGTTCCCCTTCTTTCCATCGGAAATTTCGCCATCGGTCTGATCCTGGCGGCCATTCTCAGAAGGATCCCCAAAATAGGGAGATTTATTTGCTGAAAAAAAGAAGAAAACCAGAAAAAAAGGATTATGGATCATTGGGAGCAAAGATTGAAAAAACACTAAGGATCATTTTACATTGTCTTTTTCTGCTATGGATGGGATGTTTGTTCTTTTTGGGACTTACACTGACCGGGTATAATGACTTGCCCGGTTTTGAAGGTATTACCCTTGTAGAGGAAAGAATCCCGTATAATGCAGCCTGCTTTCTGGCTACGTTGGGCATTGTATTTTTTGTGGGCTTTCTATATGAAAAATGGTTATACAGGATCCCGATGAACATTCTGTTGGCCCTGGCCTGCATTGGTTCCGGAATCGTATCCTTATGTTGGCTTAGGGTTACCCTGCCGGTGCCCGAATCGGATCAACTGGCAGTCTTTAACTGTGCAAAAGAGTATTTACAGGGTGCCACCTGGATGTTTGATAAGGGCGGCTATATGAGTATTTATCAGAACAACCTGGGCCTGATGACGGTACATGTTCTCCTGATCAAACTTTTCGGAGAAACAGCCTTTGTGCAGTTTCAGATCCTGTTGGGGTTAGCCGTGCCGCTTCTGGTCCTTTCCGGCTATAAGATCACGGGTTATCTGACCGAAGATAAAAAGGCACAGTTTATTTATCTGTTTCTGGCAGTCATGTGTATTCCCATGTACTGCTATACCACGTTTGTATATAACGATCTGCTTTCAACGGTTCTGGTAATGGTGACGGCGTGGACGCTGTTATCCTGCCATCGAGACTTTAAACTCTACAAATTATTGCTGCTGGGGATCCTGTCCGGGATCACGGTTGCGATCCGGACCAATACGGTGATCGTATTTATTGCATTTGGCATCGTGCTTCTCGTCAATATGTTGCGGGAGCAAAAAGGCCGGATGGCTGCCATGGTACTGTCCATTGTGCTAGGTATTGTTATGATCCACGGTCTTATGGTGTGGCATTATCAGATCCCTGAGAATGCGGATTCCGTGCCTGCCATGGCATATATCAATATGGGACTCCATGACGGAAACATCGGTCCCGGCTGGTATGATGGAAGCAGCCTGGCTATGTTCACGGACAGCGGCTTTGATGCTACGGCAACCACTGCCACTGCAAGAGCTGAGATTCGTGTGCAGATGGAACAAAACAAAAAGGATATGGGAGCATTTTCAGACTTCTTGAAGCGAAAGATGGCAACCCAGTGGGAGAGTCCTATGTATCAGTGCTTTGCCATGTCCCGTCAGTATAAAGAGACGGCAAAAGACTGGGTCAGAGGGTTATATGACAGGAATGCTCTGGCCATCGCCCTGGAGCGCATCATGAAGTGCTATCAGCTTCTGGTGTATGGGGGTATCCTGGTGGTGCTGATACGGATCCTGGTTTCCCGAAAACAGCTGTCGATCATGTATTATTGCCTGCTGTTGGCAACTTTTGGCGGATTCTTGTTCTCCATGATGTGGGAAGCCAAGACCCGCTATGTATTTCCCTATTTTCTCATGCTGATCCCATACGCCGCCATGTTGTTTTCCGGGAAGCGGAAATAGGCCACAGACTTTTTCTAAACGGCTATGTGGTGTATTATGTAAGGTGAGTGATCATTCGATCCATATAAGCAGAAGGGGCATTTGGGACCCTTTTTACCAAGATTTTTGACAGGGAGGCATTCCATGAAAGGAATCATTCTCGCCGGTGGTTCCGGCACCAGACTTTATCCGTTAACCAAGGCAGTGTCCAAGCAGATCATGCCGGTCTATGACAAGCCTATGATCTATTATCCTCTGTCTACGCTGATGCTGGCGGGGATCCGGGAAGTGCTGATCATTTCCACGCCTCGTGATCTGCCGGTATTTAAGGAGCTGTTCGGAACCGGTGAGCAGCTGGGCCTTCGGTTTGAATATGCCGTACAGGAACAGCCCAGAGGTCTGGCGGATGCTTTTATCATCGGTGCCGACTTTATCGGCGATGACAACGTAGCCCTGGTTTTGGGCGACAACATCTTCTATGGCCAGAGTTTCTCCAAGGTGCTTCAGGCAGCTTCGGCAAGAGAAACAGGGGCCACCATTTTCGGATACTATGTGCGTGATCCCAGAGAGTATGGCGTGGTGGAGTTCGATGAGAACGGCATCGCCCTTTCCATTGAGGAAAAGCCGGAGAAACCCAAGAGCAATTATGCGGTTCCCGGTCTGTACTTCTATGACAACGACGTGGTAGAGATCGCTAAGAACGTAAAGCCCTCTGCCCGCGGGGAGATTGAGATCACCAGCATTAACAATGAATACCTGCGTCGCGGCACCATGCATGTGGAAAAGCTTGGCCGTGGCTTTGCATGGCTGGATACCGGCAGTGTGGATTCGCTGCTGGCAGCCGGAGATTTTGTTTCCACGCTGCAGAAACGTCAGGGACTGTATATCTCCTGTATTGAAGAGATCGCTTATAAGCGCGGTTTCATCAACAAGGAGCAGCTGTTAAAGCTGGCAGAGCCCCTGCTGAAAACCGATTACGGTAAATACCTGGTTGAGGTAGCCAATGGACTATAGGGTTCGGCGCAACGCCATCCTTTTATCGATCATAGCGATGCTGCTGATCCTGGCAACGGTAGTAGTTGCCAACTGGCGGCAGGTGAGTAAGATCCTGGGAATCGACCAGGAGCCTGTCATTTCTGCGGAGACTGTGTCGGAGCAGGTAAATGAGGCGGCTTCTTCCGGCTACACGGGAACTTACGGGGACGGATTTGCAGGTGCCCAGAGCAGTCTGCAGATGGGCTCTGATCTTCATGGCTTTGAATCGGATGATACATTCTTTGATCCGGAGGATGGGGAAGGAGCGGAGGAAACGGATCCTTATGCCCTTTCCATGAATATCAACTCCGTGGAAAAGGATATGCGTATCCAGATCGTGGATCCTGCGGGGAATCTGGTCACCGGACAGACCTTCTACGTGAATCTCAACGGTGCTGCGGAATACAAGGACCTGGATAAGGACGGCATTATTTACATCGGAGGCCTGCGCAGCGGCAATTATCAGGTAATGCTGATGCCCATTGAAGGGTACAGCGTGCCGGAAGAAAGCGTGCGGGTCGTGGTGCGGGACAAGGTTGTGTATACCGAGATCCCGGATATCACCCTCCTGATGAAGACGGAAGCAGATATCGATGCAGAACAGGAAGATACCAAGGAACTGGATGCATTGGATGATACAGACGGAACGGAGATCACCCATCTGACCACTCCGGGCGGAAACGGTGTGATGGGAATCGACGTCTCCAAATGGAACAAAGAGATCGACTGGCAGAAGGTGCGGGACGCAGGGGTGGAATTTGCCATCATCCGCTGCGGGTATCGTGGTTCTTCCACGGGCGCATTGGTCATTGATCCCATGTACAGGCAGAACATTGCCGGAGCCAAGAGCGCGGGGATCAAAACCGGCGTATACTTCTTCACCCAGGCCACCACAGAGGTGGAAGCGGTGGAAGAAGCCAGTATGGTCATTGAGTTATGTAAAGGTTATAATATGGAGTACCCTGCTTTCATTGATACGGAAGGTGCAGGGGGCAACGGCAGAGCGGACAACCTGGATGTGGTGACCCGTACGCAGATCTGTAATGCATTCTGCGAGACACTGGAAGATGCAGGGATCAAGGCGGGTGTCTATGCCAGCCGTAACTGGTTTAATAACCGGGTACAGGCGTCCAATCTGGAGAAATTCTGTATCTGGCTTGCAGAATATCGTAAGATCCCGGAATACACGGGCTATTATCAGATGTGGCAGTACACCTCCAGCGGAAGCATTGACGGTATTGAAGGCCGGGTGGACCTGGACATCAGCTATCTGGATGTGGTAGGAGCTGTGCAATAAGACGAATCCGTGCAATACAAATACATTTTAAATGCAATATAAATACAGGAAGTAATGGAAAATGGGACAGATTACAGTAGAAACATGTGAAATTGAAGGTCTGAAGATCATCACGCCCACGGTACACGGGGATGAACGTGGTTATTTCATGGAGACCTACAGTGAGAGAGATTTTAAGGAGGCAGGCATCGACCTGACCTTTGTACAGGACAATCAGTCTTCTTCCCGGAAGGGCGTCTTAAGAGGCTTACATTTCCAGTACAACTATCCGCAGGATAAGCTGGTGCGTGTGATCAAGGGGGAAGTGTATGATGTAGCCGTTGATCTGCGTGAGGGTTCCAAAACCTTCGGAAAATGGCACGGTGTTCTGCTTTCTGCTGAAAATAAGAAGCAGTTCCTGATCCCGAAGAATTTTGCCCATGGATTTTTAGTTGTATCCGAGGAAGCAGAATTCTGTTATAAATGCACCGATTTCTGGCACCCCAACGATGAGGGCGGTATTGCCTACAATGATCCTGCGATCGGTGTTAAGTGGCCGATTCCGGAAGGATGTGAGCTGATCATGTCCGAAAAAGATACCAAATGGGGCGGACTGGATGAGTATCAGAAAAACAAAGCAAACCGATAATGTGAACAATACGCCCAGAGGAAAAGTGCTGGGCTTAACCAAAAAGCAGGGCGTGGGGCTGTATTGCATCATCGCCCTGATCGGCATATTGATCATACTGCTGCATCAGAATGTGCGCGCGGACCAAACCGAGGAGCTGATCAAGAAATGTATCAGCTGCGCCGTCATTGTAGCCAGCATGGTCATTTTTGCGCGCTTTTATGACAAGTTTACAGGTCTGCCGGTGGAACTCTA
>JAIKYN010000315.1 GCA_024683155.1 Lachnospiraceae bacterium
GACGTACTGGAGGCGGAATTTTTCGGCTGTCATCCCTGTATCAACACCACCAGTTTAAAGCTTCGTACCGAGGATGTGTTCGGGAAATACCTGAAGGAAGTGGATCATGAGATGACCGTGGTCACGTTGATCGGGGAGTGATCCCTTCGGGGGCCGGGTGGCTAAGATTTTAGAATCTTCCTTTATAGATGCTCATCGTCTATGTTATGATGATTATACATAATAATGTGTAATGTATTTTTGGGGGAATGGGATTGCTGCTTAAGAATAATTTCTATCGCTTATTGGCTTTCTTTGCTGCTATTTTCTTTTTAGCAGCTGTATTCAGTACGTTTTTCTTCCGGCATGATCTGGAGATTCCCAGCATGGGAGAAGAGACGGATTTTTCTGAGGGCTGGGCCGTGCTGGAGGATGGCACGGAGTCTGCCATCACCCTTCCTTATAGTTTACCCAGATCGCAAACGGTAACCTTTGTAAAAGAGCTTCCGGAAGTGGATGAGCATCTTTCTCTGATCATCCGTATGCATTACGAAGAGGTGAATGCGTATGTGGACGGAGAGAGGATCTATCATGCCGGTACGGCAAAGCTCTTTTGGCAGGAGACTACGTTAGGTAATTCCTATATCATTATTCCCTTATCTTCTCAACACAGCGGGAAAACGATCACCATCGAAGTGAACCCCCGGGAGTATTTAACAACCACCAGGTTAAAGCAGGTTGCCCTGACGACCGTAGCCGGATATGCCATGCGTTTGCTCAAAAAGCTGACGCCTTATATGATATTGTGTGATTTTATCTTTATGGTATCCATCGTGTCGGGAATCACCTGCTTCGTGATCCTGCTGGCAGGTATGGGAAAGAAGGTGCCTAAGGATGATTTGGCGGAGGATGAGAATTACGAAGAAACCAGAAGACGGCTGGCCCTTAATTTCTTCCATCTGTTCTGCTTCGGAACCGTTACGGCTCTGTATATCGTCACGGAATATCACATTCTGGGGCTGGTCTATAACCAGCTGCTTTTCTCGGGAATGGTGTGCTATGTTTGTATTTCTATCATCCCGGCGCTCTTTGCGGCTCTGATGATCGGGATCTTTCAGGATAATCGTGCAATGAAGATCCTGTTTTTTGTTAGCCTTTCCAACTACATGATCCAGCTGCTGTTATTCTTCCTGGGTGTGATCGACCTTCCTCAGGGGCTGTTTATTACCCAGGCGCTTATGGTCGTGGTGATCATCAATATGGTGGTGATCGGAGTAAAAGCCATCATCCATACCGAAGGTTCCCGTTTCAAGATCGCTCAGAAGATGGTTCTTCTCATTGCCATGACGATCTTTGCGGCAGATGCCCTTGTGCGGTATTTCAGAGGGAAGAACTGGATGTTCATAGTTGCCTTTGCCATGTTGTTCTTTGTGGTCTTTGTATTGCAGACCCTTATGGAGGAGCTCTATAAACATATCCAGCGCGGCATCAAAGGCGAAGAGATGCGTGTTCATGCCTATACGGACGATCTTACCGGCCTTAAGAACCGCAGAGCCTATGATGAAGAGATGAACTCTCTGGAAGAACTTCCGCCGCAGGAAGAGCTGATCTATCTGATGATGGATGTGAACGGCCTTAAAAAAGCCAATGATATCAAGGGCCATGCGGCAGGAGATGACCTCCTGGTTGGCGCAGCAGGCCTGATCAGTGAAGTATTCGGCAAATTCGGTAATTGTTACCGGACCGGTGGAGATGAGTTCGTGGTCATCGCCCACGGAACCCGTTCGGAAGTAGAAGATCTGACCCGCATTTTCTTAAGTAAGATGGAGAAATGGAGGGGCAGATTTGATCAGATCCTGTCCGTATCCATTGGCGGAGCTTTACAGGAAGAACATATGGAGCTGTCCATTGACGAGCTGGCAAAGCTTGCCGACCGGAATATGTATCTGGCGAAGAAATCCTATTATGAAAAGAAAGGCCAGGACAGGAGAAAATCGCGGTCCTAAGGACATTTTACAGAGCCCCGGCTATAAGTTTTCAGAGGAAAATGAAAGAGGCAGTAGATGGCTGTCCTATAATTTTGCGACAAGTGTTGACTTTGTGAAATAAATGTCTTATAATTTAAAGTACAAAAATAGCATCATTGGGTAAAACCGGAGCGATCCGGTGACACAAAGCTATAGGGACTCACGTAAGTCAGCCAGTTGCAGATTACTCGACCACAAAGGCCGTGCAACTGCTGCGCGGTCTTTTTATTTGTTTCTCCATCATTTGAAACAGACCGCAGAGTGCTGTAGTTTAGTCATATGCAGTAAGACGAAAATCATAATGTATAGGTTTCACACCGGTTCCGATAAGGAGGTCGGATACCGGATCTACGCGAAAGGAGGGATCCGAATGAGTAGCGTATCAGCAGTAAGTAATAACCTGGCAACCAATTATCAGAGACTTTCCAGCGGAAGCAAGATCAACTCCGCAGCGGATAATGCATCCGGCCTGGCCATTGCCGAGAAGGAAGAGCAGCAGATCCGCGGTACGGACCAGGGTACGGAAAATGCCAAGCAGTCCAAAGCATTGTTTAACGTATCCGATTCCGCATTGTCTACCATTACCGATTATCTGCAGAGGATCCGTGAACTGGCAGTTCAGTCCATTAACGGAACCAATTCCGACAGCGATAAGAGTGCGATCCAGAAAGAGATCGATCAGCTGAAGGAAGGCATTGCAGATGTAGCCGGCAATACCAAGTATAATGAGACCAAACCCTTAGATGGTTCTGTTTCGTCACTGAATACCGTGACCGGAGCAGACGGATCTTCCACCACAGCATCCCTTCCCAATATGACATTGGAAGCACTGGGACTGGAAGATTTCGATATCACCGGTGAGTTCTCACTGGATACCATCGACAGCGCTTTGGAGCAGGTAAGCAGCGCACGCAGCAGCCTGGGAGCAACTGTGAACGCCCTGGATTATACGGAACTGTATAATCAGGAAGCTTCCATGAACCTTACGGAAGCAAGCAACGGACTGACTTTAGAGGATTATGTGGAGAGTTCTTCCGAACTGAAGAAGAACACCATGTTACAGGATGCACAGTTCATCATGCAGAAGAACCAACAGGATGCAGAAGAACAGAAAGTGCAGAATTTCTTCATCTGATATCATCGAATATTTGTATAACTGCTAGCAAAAACCCCGACCGTTATTTGGCCGGGGTTTTTGTTGTTTTGCGATGTTATAGTTTGTGGCCGTCCCACTCCTGGACGGTGATCTCCTGGTTGATGACACCGGTCTTAAAAAAGTCGATGACCACCTCCCAGATGAATTTATTCAGAAAGGCTCCCAGTAAAAAGATGTAGATACAGATGTAAAGCCAGAACATGACGATGACAGGCACCGCCAGAGAGCCGTACAGGCTGTAACCGTTCAGGGAACCTGCGTACACGGACAGAAGGAGGGAGAAGATACTCCATACCAGACCGGCAAAAACAGCCCCGGGGAGCTGCCGGCGAAAGCGCTGCCGTTTTCCCGGAATAAAGGTGTACATTACGGCGAAGAACAGGATGGATACGCCCAGACCCAGGAGATGGCGAAACGGAAGGGTCAGGGCTTCAAAAAAGCCTAAATGACGGAAGGTCTGAGAATACATATCCCGCAGAACGCTTCCGAAAGCCAGGGAAACCAGCATGAAGATAATAAGGATCAGCATGATCAGGGTATATACAGCGGCAATCCCTCGAAGCAGGAAGTAATTCCGTTTCTCCTGCACATCGTTCATTGCATTCAGGCCGCGGATCAGGCTGAGCATACCCACCGCACCGGACCATATCATAACGATGACGGATACAGGCAGGATGGTGATCGCCTGATTGTAAGCTTCATCAATGAGCTGGGTGGCGAACTGGTCCACGAACCAGGGCGTCACGTTGGTCACCGCCTGGATCAGGTTTTCTTCCGTTACCGAGGTATAGGGCAAAAAGGAAGATAACACGATGAGGGTGGGGATCAGCGCCATAACGAAGAAGAAGGTCGCGCTTCCCGCAAAGGCCGCCATATTCTTTTGATTGAACCGCCGCATGAATTCTTTCACCAGCGTGATCACATCGGATCTGGTTAATTTTTTCAATGTCTATGTTTTCCCGTCAAGATATAGTAAAATTACTCATAACATTTGTGAAACCATGTGAAACAAATAGATTATACAATAAAAGGGTAACAAGATGAAAGAGATTCGATCCATCAACATCTGCGGCATGGGCGCCCTGGGATTAAACTTTGGCCTGAAAATGGCCACCGCGCTTCCCGACGGAGCCACAAAGTACGTGCTGGATGATGAACGATTTGAGAAATACCGGTCCAAACATTTTACCATCAACGGAACGCCGGTGTATCCCCACATGATCCGCAGCAGGGAAGCCGGTGTAGCGGATCTGGTCATTGTAGCCACCAAGTATACCGGGCTCTTTGATGCCATGGACAGCATTGCCTCCTCCGTGGGAGAAGATACCATCATCATTTCCATCTTAAACGGAGTGACCTCGGAAGAGATCCTGCGTAAGCGTTTTGGCGATGACAAAGTCATCGATACCGTCAGCCAGGGCATGGACGCCATGCATTTCGGCGATGAGATCCGGTACACCAAGTTCGGCGAACTGTGCGTGGGCCTTACGGAGCAGTCCACACAGGAGAATCTGGACGCACTTCTTTCGCTGTTTAACAAGTCCGGGTTCCCTTACACCCTGGATATGGACATCCGCCACCGCATGTGGAGCAAGTTCATGTTAAACTGCGGCCTGAACCAGTGCGCACTGGTATACAACGCAACCTACGGCGACCTGCTCAAAGAAGGGTCCAGGGAAATGGCAGCCATGGTTTCGGCCATGCGGGAAGTCATCGCACTGGCGAATTGTGAAGGGATACATCTAACCGAGAAGGACCTGAACCTGTACCTGGATGTACAGCGGACCCTGGCTCCGGAGAACCGGCCTTCCATGGGACAGGATCGCCTGAAGAAGAATCCTTCGGAGGTGGAACTGTTTGCAGGAACCGTGATCGCCAAAGCAGAGAAATATGGACTATGTACGGCGGTGAATCAGTACCTGTATAATGCTGTCAAAGAGATCGAAGCGGCTTATTGATTCTTTTCGGAACAGGAGAGGATTGTAATCTATGAATACGAAGACAGCCATTGCTTATTATTCTGCCCATCACGGTAATACCAAACGGGTGCTGGATGCCATCAAACAGGAAGATCTGAGCATACAGCTCATTGATGTCACCAGGACGCCTATTTTTGATCTGTCCGAATATGACCGCATCGGGGTAGCCAGCGGTATTTATTATTCCTCCTTTGCCCAGCAGATCTATCAGTTCCTGGAAAACAACCTTCCGGATCACAAGCAGGTGTTTGCCATTTATACCGCAGGGATCCTGAAGAAGGGCTATACCAGAGATATCCGCATCATTGCTGAACATAACAAATGTGAGTTCATCGGAGAATACGGCTGCAAAGGCTACGACACCTTCGGACCGCTTAAGTTCCTGGGAGGTATCAACATGAATCATCCCACCCAGGAAGAGATCATCAAAGCTACCCTGTGGTATCGCAGCATCACCCCGCAGGAAGAGTAAGATAGTTTATTATCGGTACCCGAAGGAAGAGTAAGATAGTTTATTATCGGTACCTGCAGAAAATTGAAAACGGTTTATTACCGGTACCTGCAGGAAAACAAATTATAAAAAATAATCCGCACAAACTGCGGATTAACCCTATAAAAGACGAAAACGTTGCTGTATAAGGAAAATCCTCCCGGCGTCATAATAATTACATCAACAGGATACAGGGCATCGGATCAGGGATGCGAAGTATCGGATTTAAGATGTAACCCATCCAATGGTGGATGAGGCGCTTATATAGGGAGGTTTTCCATGAATACTACAACTGTATATCCTCAGATCGATCTGGCAGCAACCGGTGAGCGGATGAAATCCTTGATGAAGCTCAACGGCTTAACCGTCCGTCATTTGCAGACTGCGTGTGGATTTGAAAATCCGCAGGCGGTATACAAGTGGCTCAGTGGTAAGTGTCTGCCTACCATCGACAACTTCATTATCTTAAGCATTCTGTTTAAGATCGGTATCAACGACATCGTGGTTTATCACTGCGAGGGAATCGACGACAGAACGGCTTAAGCCTTTCAGGAGCGATTTCCAATGGAATTTTCCATGGCCCCCATGGAGGGGATCACGAACCATCTATATCGCAATTGTTTTGGGGAATGTTATGGCGGCATCAGCCGCTATTATTCCCCTTTTATTGCGGTTAATGCAGGTGCAAACATGAAGATCCGTGATCTGAAGGACGTTCTGCCGGAGAATAATCGTGCTCCGGTGATCCCTCAGATCCTCGTAAACAATTCTGACGATTGCATCAAAGCTTGCAAAAATTTGCAGGGCCACGGCTTTACGGAAGTGAATATCAACATGGGCTGTCCCTCCCCCACGGTGACGGTCAAAGGCCGGGGAGCCGCCATGCTGGCGGATCTTCAGATACTTCACCTGTTCTTAAGCCGGGTATTTGAAGGCCTTGGAGACACAAATCTGAAACTTTCAGTTAAATCCAGGATCGGCATCGAAGATCCGGCGGAATTTGACGGGATTCTTGCAACAATGGCAGATTTCCCTCTGAAAGAGTGGATTTTACATCCCAGAGTGCTGAAAGAAGGCTATGCAGGAACGCCCCATCTGGAAATTTTTTGCAAGAAAGAGCTTTCAAAATGCAAGTTCCCCATTGCCTACAACGGCAATATCTATCAGCTTTCCGACTATGTGAAGGCAGACGAATTGATTGATTTTAAGGGGAATTGTGTGAGCCACGTCATGCTTGGAAGAGGACTGCTCATAAGACCTTATCTTGCAGAAAATCTTGCAAAATGGGATTCGGAAAATTGCAAAATGCAAGAAAGTCAATCAAAATTATCACAAAACCATGAAAAAACGAGAATAAGATCTTTTTATGAGATGCTTCTGGAAGCTTATAAGAAGGAATTTACTTCGGAAAGCGCCATTTTAAGCCATTTGAAGGAGCTTTCCTTCTGGTGGGTGAAGGGCTTTACCAACGGAGAAGCTTATCTGAAGGAAATGCGCAAGGCGAAACGCCTGATCGAGCTGGATAACGTATTTAAGCGGCTTTTAGTAAATGAAGAGGTGATCATAGATGACGGACACTTTGAAATTATTTGATGCAGATGCATATCTTACGGAATTTGACGGAGAAGTGGCAGAATGCACACCCTGCAAGGAAGGATATGCACTGGTTCTGGATCAGACGGCATTCTTCCCCGAAGAAGGCGGCCAGACGGCGGATGAGGGGTATTTATGTATCCTTTCCGATGCATCCCTGCACTCTGCAGATGCGGATGAAAATCCTTCTTTAAATAAAGAGAGCGATGCTGCGCTTATGCAGGAGAGACAGATCCCGGTGAAGGATGTGCAGATCAGGGACAACGTGATCTCTCACATTGTCGATACACCTCTGGAAGCAGGAACGAAGGTGCATGGTGTCATCGATTTTCAGGTGCGTTATGACAAGATGCAGCAGCACTCCGGAGAGCATATCTTTTCCGGCACGGTGCATCAGAAGTTTGGTTATGACAATGTAGGCTTTCGTCTAAGCAGCAACGTGGTCACCATGGATTTTAACGGTCCCATGACCCCGGAACAGGCAACGGAAGTGGAGCAATTTGTAAATCAGGTGATCTGGGAGAACATCCCCATCGAATGCTGGTATCCCGAGAAAGCAGAGCTGGATGCACTGGAGTATCGCAGCAAGAAAGAGCTGGAAGGAGCAGTGCGTCTGGTACGCATCGGCGCCTATGATCTTTGCGCCTGCTGTGCGCCCCATGTTCACCGGACAGGAGAGATCGGCCTTCTTAAGATCACCGGTTTTCAGAATTATAAGGGAGGCGTTCGCATCAGCATTAACTGCGGCAAGCGGGCTCTTTCCGATTATCACGAAAAGCAGGCAAGCGTCAGCGCCATTTCAGGGCTTCTTTCCGCAAAGCAGGAGGAGGTTACCGCAGCGGTGGAGCGCCTTCTGGAAGAGAACGGCGCCTGGAAGCAGAAGTACAATCAGCTGTTATCCACCTTACTGTCCCGCAGGATCGGGGAGCTGGATGCGCATCTGGAAAATGTGGTGCTCTTTGAGGATACCTTTGACCCTGTGGTCAGCCGGAACGCTGTCAATGAGATGACGGCCCGGTTTTCCGGCTATTGCGG
>JAIKYN010000321.1 GCA_024683155.1 Lachnospiraceae bacterium
GTTAGAAATCATACGATCTCAAGCTGAAATTATCTACCGAACTGGCAATCATTGTTACCGGAATCGGTTGTCCACATTTCAAGCATGTTGATAGGATCGTTGAAGTCTGCTAACCAACCTTCACGAGCGAAGTCGAAGTTACCAGCCTTACGGTCATCCAGGAATACGTTCCACTCTTCGGAAGCGATTTCCATCTCGATACCGATTACTGCAAGGTCAGACTGGATAGCCTGAGCTACAGCGATATGGCCGGAACCATCGTTGGTTAAGTACTTTAACTTGATAGGTGTGTTTGCAGACAGCATGTTGTTGTCATCAAACTCGAAACCAGCGGTCTTTAACAGCTCAACTGCCTGAGTTACGCTGTCAGCAGAGTAAGTTGCAGGATAGTATCCGCAAGAATCTGCATCAGGATAGGTGTAATCAGCATCATTCTCCTTGAATACGCCGCCGTTACCATCCAGCATACCTGCAGGGATGAAGGATGTAGCAACCTGCTGACCTGTCTGACCTACGTTCTCAACGATGAAGTCACGATCGATCAGGATGGTGATTGCTTTTCTGTAAGCGTTAGCCTGCTCAACGGTCATACCTTCAAACAGAGGGCTGTTTACGTTGAATGCTACATAGTAAGTACCAAGGTTCTCGATGATGTGGAATTCTTCGGTACCTAACAGGTTCTTGATCTCATCTGTAGGAACGGTATCGATGAAGTCTACATCGCCTGCATCGTAAGCAGCCTTGATTGCTGTATCATCAGCAGACAGCATGAAATGTAACTCATCAACGGTTACGTTCTCAGCATCATAGTAGTTAGGGTTCTTTACATAAACCATAGACTCATCATGCTTCCACTCTTTCAGAGTATAAGCACCACTGGTTACGAAACCAGCTTCCTGAGCCCATGCGCCGGGGTTGGTCTCCCAGTCAGCAGCAGCCTCTACAGCTTCCTGCTTTACAGGATAGAATGTAGGGAATGCCATAAGGTCAAGGAAGTATGCACAAGGAGCATCCAACTTAACAACCAGAGTTGTGTCATCGGTAGCTTCTACTGCAAGAGTACCATCTTCGTTAGCTGTGATGATATCGAACATGTAGCTGTAGTCAGCTGCAGTCTTCTCATCAACCACGCGGTTCCAGCTGTAAACGAAATCGTTCGCTGTCAGAGCAGAACCATCGGACCACTTAAGGCCGCTCTTTAAGGTAAAGGTGTACTCCATACCGTCATCAGATACGGTATAGCCTTCAGCGAACTGAGGAACAAGTGCCTGATTAGCATCATAGGTGTACAGACCACCGAAAGAGTTTACGCAAAGGCAAGCGCCGTCTACGGAACTGTTCAGAGCGGGATCAAGATATGCAGGCTCGGAAGCAAGGTTCAGAGACAGGGTTCCGTCTGTACCTTCGGTATACATGAAGAACTTGTATCCGAACAGGTTGCAATAAATGTTAGACAGATTTGCTCTCTGCATATAGATGTCGTTGTAATAGTAGATAGGAATAACTGCTCCTGTTTCCATGAGCATATCCTCTGCCTGGTGCATCAGAGCTTCACGCTTTGCGAAGTCTGTTTCTGCCTTGATCTCTGCGATCAGTGCATCATAAGCGGTCCAATCAGGTGCAGGACCTTCGGTTGCGGTTGCTGTAGAATCAGCGGCTGCTTCAGTACTTGCTGCAGCATCTGCTGTAGTTTCTACAGTAGCTGTGCTTTCTGCTGTGCTGGCGCTATCGGAAGCTGTAGAACCGCAAGCGGTCAGTCCGAGAACTAAAGCAACAGACAGAACGAGAGCTGTAACTTTTTTCATAAAACTACCTCCTAAGAAATTTGGCTTTCGCCATGTGTATAGTATTAACAGGACAATCCTGTTAATCTCAAAAATTACTGGTTGAAACAAGCCACCTTGTGGCCGTTTCCGCGATCTACCAGTGCAGGGCATTCCTGTGCACAACGCTCGGTTGCGTACTTACATCTGGTACGGAATGCACATCCGCTGGGCATCTTGAGGGGTGAAGGAACATCGCCCTCTAAGACGATACGCTTCTTTGCCTTGGCGATCTTGGGATCCGGAATGGGAACCGCAGACAACAAGGACTGGGTATAGGGATGCATAGGATTGTCATTAAGCTCATCTGCATCCGCGATCTCCACGATCTTGCCCAAGTACATAACGGCGATACGATTGGAGATGTGGTGAACCACCAGAAGGTCATGGGCGATGAACAGATATGCCACACCCAGCTTTTCCTGGAGTTCTTCAAACATATTGATAACCTGGGCCTGAATGGAAACATCCAGTGCGGATACAGGCTCATCGCAGACGATGAACTTGGGATCCACAGCCAGGGCTCTTGCGATACCGATACGCTGTCTCTGTCCGCCGGAGAACTCATGAGCATAACGGGTTGCATGCTCTGCGTTCAGTCCTACCAGCTCCATGAGATGCAGGATCTTATCTCTTCTCTCTCCTTTGGTGGTGTACAGCTTATGTACATCCAAAGGCTCTCCGATGATATCCTCTACGGTCATACGAGGATTCAGAGAGGAATAGGGATCCTGGAATACCATCTGCATCTCCTTACGGAATTCATGCATATTCTTCCTGGTAACCAGTTCTCCGTTATAACGAACTTCACCGGCAGTGGGCTCATACAGGCGAAGGATGGAACGGCCAACGGTGGTCTTACCGCAGCCGGACTCTCCTACCAGACCTAAGGTCTCACCGGGCATGATATCGAAGGATACACCGTCTACAGCCTTCAGGGGAATGGTCTTACCCCAGCCGGATTTCACCGGGAAATACTGCTTCAGGCCTTCTACTTCAACAAGCTTCTGAACCTTCTTTTCTTCATTACTCATTGGAAGCACCTCCCTCTTTCTGCATTAAGTCTTTTACGTTCATCCAGCAGGATGCGTAATGACTGTGGGAAAGCTGGATCTCTTCCGGAACAGCTTCCAGACATACCTTCATGGCTTCGGAGCAACGTGCACAGAATGCACAGCCCTTGGGCATATTCAGAAGGTTAATGGGTGTTCCGCCAATGGGTACCAGTTTCTCTTTCTGATTACCGGTACTGGGAATGGAACGTAACAATCCCTTGGTATATTCATGCTTGGGAGAATAGAAAATATCCTCCGCTGTACCTCTTTCACATACACGACCACCGTACATAACGATGATCTCATCGCACATACCTGCGATAACGCCCAGATCATGGGTTACCAGGATGATGGCCATACCCAGTTTCTTCTGCAGTTCCTGCATCAGCTCCAGGATCTGTGCCTGAATGGTAACATCCAGTGCGGTTGTAGGCTCATCTGCGATCAGAATATCCGGTTCGCAGGCAAGGGCCATAGCGATCATAACTCTCTGACGCATACCACCGGACAACTCGTGGGGGTACTGCTTCAGACGTTTCTCGGGCTCGTTTACACCAACCAGGGTCAGCATCTCTGCTGCTCTGTCATGTGCTTCCTGCTTATTACGGCTGGTATGGAGCAGGATCGCTTCCATCAGCTGAGAGCCGATGGTAAAGGTAGGATTCAAACTGGTCATGGGATCCTGGAAAATGATGGAACATTTCTTTCCACGGAACTGACGCATCTGGTCCTTATTGTATTTCAGGATATCTTCTCCACGATACAGGATCTGACCGTCTACCACCTTACCGGTAGATGCCAGGATCTGCATGATGGAATAAGCGGTTACGGACTTACCGGAACCGGATTCACCTACAATACCTAAGATCTTGCCGGCGTCCAGTTCAAAGGAAACGCCGTTGACTGCTCTTACTTCACCGGAATCCGTAAAGAAGGAAGTATGCAGATTCTTAACTTCAAGAATTTTCTCGCTCATCTCTTCACCTTCCTTACTTTCTCAGCTTGGGATCCAGCGCATCGCGCAGACCGTCGCCTAACAGATTCAGAGCCAGTACGATCAGACAGATCATCAATGCGGGGAACAGTAACTTATAAGGATAACTGTTCAGACCGCCTCTTGCAGCATTTGCAAGGGAACCAAGGGAAGGCATGGGAGCCTGTACACCAAGGCCGATGAAACTAAGGAATGACTCTGTGAAGATTGCAGAAGGAATCTGCAATGCAGTTGTAATAATGATTACGCTGAGACAGTTGGGAAGGATGTGTCTGCGAATGATACGTCCGGGCTTTGCACCGATGGTGCGGGCTGCCAGTACATATTCATTCTCCTTAACGGACAGGATCTGTCCACGGATGAGACGCGCCATACCAACCCAGTACAGCATACCGAATACCATGAAGATCGCCACCATGTTGGAACCGAGTTTGCCAAGCAAACCGGGCATGTCAGGCATTACTTCCTTCAACACAACGGATAACAGGATCATGACCAGCATATCCGGCAGGGAATATATGATATCCACCACACGCATCATGATCAGGTCCACTCGTCCGCCGGCATATCCGGAAATACTTCCGTACAACACGCCGATGATCAGGACGATGATACTTGCAAACAAACCTACGGATAAGGAAACGCGGGTACCGTAAACCACACGGATGAAGTAATCACGGCAAAGCTCGTCGGTTCCGAAAATATGAGGAAACAGCTTCTCACCGGTTTCTTCCATATACTCCAGTTCCTTCTCGGAATAGGTCATCGGTGCAAGGTTCTGGGCGGTCTTATCGCGGACCCCGTTTACCTGAAGCATCTCGGAATATCCGTAAGGAACTACCTTAGGTGCAATAATGATCAACAGAATGATACAGACTAAAACTACAATACTAAATACAGCCAGGGGGTTCTTAAAGAGCTTGCGCATACTATCCTTAAAGAAGGTAGTGGATTCGCTCATGACATCCTGCTGTCTCTTCTCTTCTTCAGTTGCTTTCTCGAACTTGGACAAGTCGATTTGCATGCTGAAGGGTGCTTTCTTGGGCATCTTATCCATTTCGCTCATCAGACTTCTCCTTTAGTCAAAGTTAATTCTGGGGTCAACCAGCTTGTAAACAAGGTCGGACACCAGGTTCATCACAACCATCAGAACTGCCAGGAAAATGGTAGTTCCCATGATCATGGGATAATCACGGTTATTGATTCCGGTTACGAACTTACTTCCCAGACCGCCGATGGTAAAGATGGACTCGATGACCATACTGCCGGTAAGGATGGATGCCAGCATGGGGCCGACATAAGTGATAACAGGGATCAGGGCATTACGAAGGGCATGCTTGAAGATAACCTTCCAGGGCATAACACCTTTCGCACGTGCGGTACGCACATAATCCTGATTTAAAACATCCAGCATACTGGTCTTGGTCAGACGGGTAATGTATGCCATGGGATATAAGGACAACGCGATCACCGGAAGTACATAGTTGGGTGCTTCGGGCGTCCATACCTGGAAGATCTTAAACCGGATACAGAACATATACAGAAGGAGCGTCGCAAGCACGAAGCTTGGTACCGCCGTAGCCAGTGTAGATAAGAACACAATGAGCCGATCCGGAAGCTTGTTACGCATCAGTGCTGCGATACTGCCGAATACAATACCGAAGAAAATGGCAACCACTGCAGCCATACCGCCCAGTCTTGCGGAAACCGCAAAGGACTCTGTAATGGTCTGTGCAATGTCACGACCGGTCTTAGTAGAAATACCCAGATCGCCATGGAACAGGTTCCCCATATAAATGATGTACTGCTCTCCCAAAGGCTTATCCAGATTGTAACGCTTCTCCAGAGCTGCACGAACTTCCGGGGAGGATGCCTTCTCAGAGTTGAAAGGTCCGCCGGGGATGGCATTCATGGTGAAGAACGTGATCAGAGTAATGATGAAGATCGTTACGATCGCCAGCAGAACTCGCTTCAGAACATATCTGCTCATTTTAAAATCCCACCTTACTAGATTATGCTGAATGTAACTTTATAAATTTATTTTAGTCCATAACTGCTTTAAAGGGTTAAAGCGATAAAGCAAAATAAGAAAAGGGATAACGGACATACCGTTACCCCTTTGTAAACCAAATTAAATTATGCGATTAAGCAACAGCACTTTAAGTATAATAAATAAAAATCTTACAGGTGTCAAGTCGGCGTTTTGCTTGATGGTATCGCATATTTATACATATTTTTGTATATTTGTTTACTTTTGTCTATTTTCCCTTACGGTTCTCTACTCACGGGAGGCCAAAGAAAGCCCCTCATTTTCCCGAATGAAAACGAGGGGCAAGCAGTCAATTATTTGATCAGCAGGGACTGTCCGGTCATCTCGGCAGGCTTCTCCATGCCCATCATATCGATGAGGGTGGGAACGATATCTGCCAGGCAGCCGTTCTCACGCAGCTTGTAGGAAGGATCTGCATTGACGATCATGAAAGGCACCGGATTGGTGGTATGAGCGGTCCAGGGAGCACCGGTCTCATAGTCGATCATCATCTCTGCGTTACCGTGGTCTGCACAGATGAACATCTGGCCGTCCACTTCCTTCAGCGCTTCTACGGTCTTGCCAACGCACTCATCTACTACTTCGATCGCCTTCACTGCTGCAGGGATCACACCGGTGTGACCTACCATGTCGGGATTTGCAAAGTTGATAATGATCACGTCATACTTACCGCTGCGGATGGCAGTTGTAAGGGTATCGCATACTTCATAAGCGCTCATCTGAGGCTTCAGATCGTAGGTAGCAACATCCTTGGGGGAATTCAGCAGCATACGGTCTTCACCGGGATTAGGCTCTTCTACGCCACCGTTAAAGAAGAAGGTAACGTGGGCATATTTCTCAGTCTCGGCAATTCTTGCCTGGGTCATGCCCTTAGCGGCAAGCCACTCACCGAAGGTATTGGTGATCTGTACCTTCTGGAAAGCAACGGACTTATTGGGGATCAGAGGATCATACTCAGAGAAGCATACATAGCATACGTCCGGTCTGGATCCACGATCAAATGCGTCAAACTCGTTATCGCAGAATACATGGGTGATCTCACGTGCACGGTCGGGGCGGAAATTAAAGAAGATCACGGAATCACCATCGTTTATGGTAGCCACAGGCTGGCCATCCTTTACAATTACGGTAGGCTTTACGAACTCATCGGTCTCGTCTCTGTCATAGGATGCCTGGATCGCTTCCATAGCGCTGTTGGCGGTAAGACCTTCACCATTGCGCAGTGCCTTGTAAGCCTGCTCTACACGGTCATAGTTCTTATCACGGTCCATTGCATAGTAACGACCGCTGATCACTGCGATCTTACCAACACCAAGCTCTGCCATCTTATCTTCCAGCTGCTTGATGTAATCAATACCGCTCTTGGGAGGTGTGTCACGTCCGTCCAGGAAGCAGTGTACGTACACCTTCTCCAGGCCCTCTTTCTTCGCAAGTTCCAGCAGGCCATACAGATGGGTGATGTGGCTGTGTACGCCACCATCGGATAACAGGCCGTACATATGCAGGGAAGAATTGTTCTTCTTGCAGTTCTCAACGGCCTTCAGAAGCTCAGGATTCTTGAAGAAATCGCCATCCTGGATCTCCTTGGTGATACGGGTCAGTTCCTGATAAACGATACGGCCGGCACCCATGTTCAGGTGTCCCACTTCGGAGTTACCCATCTGTCCGTCCGGAAGACCAACGGCCATACCGGAGGCATTGCCCTTTACACAGGGATAAGTAGCCATCAGGTTGTCAAGTACAGGCTTTTTCGCCATAGCAATTGCATTTCCCTCTGTCTTCGGATTGATACCGAAACCATCGAGAATCATAAGGACTGTAGGTTTTTTCATATCATTCTCCTTCTGAAATGAAATTAGTAATACATCGATCTATTGGGAAATGGAAGGCTCTCATCTAAGTTAGTCATCCATATCACAAGCAACGGTTGAATTATACACTTATGTGAAGATATTATCAATCTCTTTTGGACAACAAAAAATCTTCCACTATCCGGGATCGCCGCAACAGTGGAAGACTTTTCGAAGGGTAGAAAATGAAATTTCTGGGAAGTAAAACAAGTGCAGCTGAATAGGGGTTACTACATTTGTCGGGGATTTACTTCTCAGTTAAACGGGGTAGATCGCATCTACGTCTGAAATAGTGCGACCGCATTTATTGAAAAAGAAACATTCGCTCCAAACTGAGGGGAATCAGCTTGGTATTTCTTGATCAACCTTTCTTTGGTGTAGTTTTATATTACATGAAGATAATTATAATGTCAAT
>JAIKYN010000325.1 GCA_024683155.1 Lachnospiraceae bacterium
GATGCTTTCACCGGTGATCAGGCCATAACATTCCGTCTCTTTTGCGATGGTTTCCGCTATACGCATCATATACCGGCGCATGATGATGGTCAGCTCATCATGGGGACACTGCTCATAGATATACATCTGGATATCCGTGAAATTCACCACATGAAGATAGATGGGGCCGGTATATTTGGATACCTGACGGGCCAGGTCTACCACCTTCTGTTTTGCGCGCTCACTGGTATACGGAGGTGCATGGAAATAGACCGCATCGATCTTAACGCCGCGCTTTGCCACCATATACCCTGCAACCGGGGAATCGATCCCGCCGGATAACAGCAGCATAGCCTTTCCGTTACAACCCACCGGCATACCGCCGGGTCCGGGGATCTCCATGGAATAGATACTCATTCGGTCACGGATCTCGATGTTAATGGTGATCTCGGGATCATGTACATCCACCGTCAGTTCCGGATAGGCATCCAGAAGAGCCGCACCTACCTGAGCGCTGACTTCCATGGATTCCTGGGGGTAAGTCTTGTTGGCACGCCGTGTATTGATCTTGAAGGTCTTCTTACGGTCTGCATAGACTTCTCCCATATATTTCACCGCTTCTGCCTGCAGTTCCTCCAAAGGCAGAATGGGCAGCTCCAGCATAGGACAGATTCCGGAGATACCAAATACACAGGAGAGATTTTCGATCACTTCGTCGTAATCATACTCCTCGGATACCACTTCCAGGTAGATCCTTCCCATGGTCTTTGAGATCTTGAATTCCCCGTCGCAACGCTTCAATGCATAACGGATCTGCTGCACCAGCGCATCCTCAAAGATATAACGGTTCTTGCCCTTAACGCCGATTTCCGCGTATTTTACAATAAATGCTTTCCAAAACATACGGCTCCCTCATTTGTCACAGTCGTATATAACAATCATTATCCGTGTCATATATGACTTTATTTATCCATACCATATATGGCTGTATTTATCAGTGCCGCATATATTTTCGAAGCACAGGAACTACATCATACAATGTCTGCAAGGTATAATCAAGCTCCTCCGCCGTTGTAAACTCGCTGAGCGAAAACCGGATGGTAGAATCCAGAAGCTCCTTATCCACCTGCATGGCCGTCAGCGTATCCGATACATGAGGACGGTTGGTAGCACAGGCGCTTCCCGCCGAGACACAGATTCCCTTATCTTCCAGTGCATGTAGCAGTACTTCGCTTCGAACCCCACGGAAGGAAGCACTGACGATATGGGGTGCCCCTTCTTTTCCTTTGGGACCGTTAATGGTAACTTCCTCCATCTGCTGAAGTCCCTTACACAGCTGCTCTTTTAATCCAAACAGCTTCTCACGGTTTTCGTTTAAATCTTCGTAGATCTCTTCGCAGGCACGAGCCAGTCCCGCGATTCCCGGTACATTCTCCGTTCCGGAACGTAAGCCTCCCTGCTGTCCGCCGCCAAAGAGGATGGGGTTGATCTTTACCTTCTCCCCCACATACAAAAAGCCCACGCCCTTGGGGCCGTGAAGCTTATGACCACTGACACTGAGGAGATCGATATTCATTTTCTTGGGATAGATGGCATTTTTCCCATATCCCTGCACTGCATCCACATGAAACAGAATGGCAGGATCATATTCCTTGATCACTTTCCCTGCTTCCTCAATGGGCTGGATCGCCCCTACCTCATTGTTGGTATGCATGATGGATACCAGGATGGTTTCCTTAGTCAGTGCCTGTTTCAGATCCTCGATGGAAAGGATGCCCTCTTTATTAACCGGCAGATACGTTACTGTAAAGCCCTGCTTTTCCAGATACTGCATGGTCTGCAGGATGGCCGGATGTTCCACTGCCGTGGTAATAAGATGCATCCCCTTCCGTTTGCCCGCCATGGCACAGCCAATGAGGGCCATATTGTCCGATTCGGTTCCGCCGGAAGTAAAGAGGATCTCCTTTTCCTTGCATTTTAAGGTTTTCGCGATGATCGTCCTGGCATCTTTTACGTATTTTTCTGCCTCGATCCCTTTAAAATGCATGCTGGAAGGATTTCCGTAATCTTCCGTCATGATCTTTGTCATTAACGCAGCG
>JAIKYN010000335.1 GCA_024683155.1 Lachnospiraceae bacterium
TGAGACAGAAAAGGGCGATGTCAAGGTTCAGCTGATGCAGAGATGGCCGGTTCGTACCGGTAGACCGTATAAGACAAAGTTGAGCCCGGATATGCCGCTGATCTCAGGACAGCGTGTTATTGATACGATGTTCCCGATCGCTAAGGGTGGTGTTGCGGCTGTTCCGGGACCGTTCGGTTCAGGAAAGACAGTCGTTCAGCATCAGCTTGCAAAGTGGGCAGATGCTCAGATCGTTGTTTATATCGGCTGCGGCGAGCGCGGAAACGAGATGACCGACGTTCTGAACGAGTTCCCTGAGCTGAAGGATCCCAAGTCCGGATACTCTTTGATGGAGCGTACCGTTCTGATCGCAAATACATCCGATATGCCGGTTGCAGCCCGTGAGGCTTCCATTTATACCGGTATTACTATTGCAGAGTACTTCCGTGATATGGGTTATTCTGTAGCACTGATGGCAGACTCCACATCCCGTTGGGCAGAGGCTCTTCGTGAGATGTCCGGACGTCTGGAAGAAATGCCCGGTGAGGAAGGTTATCCTGCATACTTAGGTTCCCGTCTGGCGCAGTTCTATGAGAGAGCAGGCCGTGTGATCACCTTAGGCTCGGATGGTCGTGAAGGAGCACTGTCCGTAGTTGGTGCAGTATCTCCTGCAGGTGGTGATATTTCCGAACCTGTAACACAGGCAACGCTTCGTATTGTAAAGGTATTCTGGAGTCTGGATGCTTCCCTTGCGTATAAGAGACATTTCCCGGCGATCAACTGGTTGAACAGTTACTCCCTGTATCTTGATTCTCTTGGCAAGTGGTTTGATGATGCCAGCGGCGGAGACTGGATGAAGCTGAGAGGCCGTATGATGCTTCTGCTTCAGGATGAATCCGAATTAAATGAAATGGTACAGCTGGTTGGTATGGATGCACTCTCTGCTCCCGATCGTCTGAAGATGGAAGTTGCAAGATCCATTCGTGAAGACTACTTACAGCAAAACGCATTCATGGATGAAGATACCTACACACCTCTCGAGAAGCAGTATCAGATCATGCAGTTGATCCTGGACTACTATGACGTATGCACCAAGGCACTGGAAAAGGGTACACCCATCGAGAAGCTGGTAGACCTGCCGGTTCGTGAAGCCATTGGACGTTTTAAATACACACCCAATGAAAACGTGAAGACCGAGTACAAGAAGATCTTCGACGAACTGCTGACAGAAGTCGATGCAGCTGCAAACTAAGGAGGACTGAGATGGCAAAGGAATACAGAACAATACAGGAAGTCGCCGGTCCTCTGATGTTGGTACGCGGCGTCGAAAATGTAGCCTATGATGAATTAGGCGAGATCGAACTTGGCAATGGCGAGAGACGTCGTTGTAAGGTTCTGGAAATTGATGGCCAGGATGCACTGGTACAGCTCTTTGAGAGCTCAACCGGTATCAACCTGGAGGATTCCAAGGTTCGTTTCCTGGGAAGAGGAACCGAGCTGGGGGTTTCCGAAGATATGTTATCCCGTGTCTTCGACGGAATGGGACGTCCCATTGATGGCGGTCCTGAGATCCTTCCCGAGGAGAGAAGAGATATTAATGGTATGGCAATGAATCCTGCAGCAAGAAATTATCCGCAGGAGTTCATTCAGACCGGTGTTTCCGCCATTGACGGACTGAATACACTGGTAAGAGGACAGAAGCTGCCGATTTTCTCTGCTTCCGGTCTTCCCCATGCACAGCTGGCTGCGCAGATCGCGCGTCAGGCAAAGGTAGTAGGAACCAGCGAGCCTTTCGCAGTAGTATTTGCTGCAATGGGTATTACATTCGAAGAGTCCAACTACTTTATCGAGAGTTTTAAGGAAACCGGTGCGATCGATCGTGCGGTTCTGTTCATCAACCTGGCAAATGACCCTGCAGTAGAGCGTATCGCTACACCGCGTATGGCGCTGACGGCAGCAGAGTATCTGGCATTTGAAAAGAACATGCACGTACTGGTAATCCTTACGGATATCACAAACTATGCGGATGCGCTTCGTGAGATCTCCGCTGCACGTAAAGAGGTTCCCGGACGTAGAGGTTATCCCGGTTACATGTACACTGACCTGGCTTCTCTTTATGAACGCGCAGGCCGTCAGAGAGGTAAGGATGGTTCCATCACCATGATCCCCATCCTGTCCATGCCGGAAGATGATAAGACACACCCGATCCCTGACCTTACCGGTTACATCACCGAGGGTCAGATCATCCTGAGCCGTGAGCTGTATCGTAAGGGAATCGAGCCTCCCATCGATGTACTTCCGTCTCTGTCCCGTTTGAAGGATAAGGGTATCGGTGAGGGCAAGACCCGTGCAGATCACGCAAATACCATGAACCAGTTGTTTGCGGCTTACTCCCGTGGTAAGGATGCAAAGGAATTAATGGTAATTCTGGGCGAAGCAGCTCTGACGGATATTGATAAGCTGTATGCGAAGTTTGCGGATGCCTTTGAGCAGGAATACGTTTCTCAGGGCTATCGTACCAACCGTAGCATTCAGGAGACGCTGGATCTTGGATGGAAACTGTTACGTATTCTGCCCAGAACCGAGTTGAAGCGTATCAGAGAAGAGTATCTGGATATGTATTACGATCAGAAATAAGGGAAGGAAGTGCGAAATTGGCAGCGACAAATGTGAACCCTACCCGTATGGAGCTGACAAAACTGAAAAGAAAGCTTGTTACCGCAAGACGCGGCCATAAGCTTCTGAAGGATAAGCGAGATGAGCTTATGCGTCAGTTTCTGGAGATGGTAAGAGAAAATAAGGCTCTGCGTGAAAAAGTAGAGTCCGGTATTGAGTCTGCGAATAAGAACTTTGCCCTTGCAAGATCACTGATGTCTGATGAAGCTGTGCGAGTTGCTTTTATGGCACCCAAACAGAAGGTATCGCTGGAAGTGGACAGCAAGAACATCATGAGTGTGGATGTTCCCTTGTATTCCTTCGAAACCAGAACCAATGACAGTAATGATATTTACTCCTATGGTTTTGCGTTTACTTCTGCGGATCTGGATGATGCCGTCAAAGAGCTGTCCGATATTTTACCGGACATGTTGAAACTGGCTGAGACAGAGAAATCCTGCCAGCTTCTGGCCGCCGAGATCGAGAAGACCAGACGTCGTGTAAATGCGCTGGAGCACGTAATGATCCCAAATATGGAAGAAAGCATTAAGTACATTACCATGAAACTGGATGAGAATGAGAGAAGTTCCCAGTCCCGTCTGATGAAGGTAAAGGATATGATGCTGGAAGAGGCACATCATTACAGCGAGAAAGCAGCCAATATACCCATCGTTACAAGCGAAGCATAAAAACTATAAGTATAAAAATCGCCAGCCCTTTCGGAGTGATCCGGGAGGGCTGGTGTTTGCTTATAGGGAATAAATAGGATATACTTTCAAGTGACACAAATTCAGTGTTTACGAGAGGTTTTCATGACAAAACGAACGATCTTCAAGATCATAGGATTTATTGTTACATTTCTCATCACCTTGCTTGTGCTGGAAAATCTTATGAATATGGGATCTGCAGATATGACGGGAGAGATGGCACCTGCCTCCCTTCCCACAGCATTTATTGTGATCGATGGTAACGAATTAAACATGATGCATGGATATACCACAGAGATGGACCCATCCTCCATGCATGAAACCATTACTCCCATCCCTTCAAGCCGGGAACTGGAGATCACAATCCATCCCTATGATGTATCCATACGATCCTTGTCTTTTGAGGTACGCTCTTCCGACGGAGAGCGTCTGGTGGAGAACACACAGATTGATAAGTATACCAGCGATGAAGGGGTGATCCATGCCAAGCTGATCCTGAAGGATCTGATAGAAGCAGGAAAAGAGTATAACCTGATCCTTCTGCTCCAGGATATAAACGGTAATCAGTCCCGTTATTATACCCGGATCATAGAAACAGAAGATTATCATGTGGAAGAAAAGCTGGAATATGTGCTGTCTTTTCATGAGAAACTGTTCAGTAAAGCGCAGGCCATAGAACTTACCAGTTATCTGGAACCGAATTCTTCCGGTGATAACAGTACCTATGCCCATGTGGACATCCACAGCAGCTTTGAACAGGTAACCTATGGAGATCTGAATGCGGTTCAGTACGGGGACACTTATGCTTACATTACCGAATTGCATGAACAGACCGGGAATATCCGTTTGGAGTACCAGGTTCTTCTGGGAACCGGAACCAACCGGCTGGCTTGTCATGCAACGGAACTATATCGGATCCGGTATACGGCAGATCGTATGTATCTCCTTAGTTATGACCGGTATATGAGCCAGGATTATGATGAGAGAGATCTTAGCTTATATACAAAGAATAAGATCAGTCTGGGAATACATCTTCCGGGGGATGTGGAGATCCGGGAATGTGACGGAGGATCGGTTTTTGCCTTTACCATCGGAAACCGTCTGTTCTGTTATGATATCGCGGCAAAGAAGTTATCCCTTCTCTTCAGCTTTTATGACAGCGAAAATAATGATGCCAGAACCCGCTACGATATGCATCGGATCAAGATCCTGGATGTAGAGGAAACAGGCAACGTTACCTTTATGGTATACGGTTATATGAACCGGGGGCTGAATGAAGGCAAGGTGGGCATTCAGATCAGCTACTTTGACAGTCAGATGAATACCATCGAAGAGCTGTGCTTTATTCCCTACAAGAAAGCAGCGAATATGTTGCTTTCCTATGTGGGCCGGGAGACGTATCTAAGTCGCAGCGGTGTCTTATATATGAATGTGGATAACAACCTGTTTGAGATCGGTCTGGAGGACCGCACGGCCAGAATGCTCGTCAGCGGACTGGGTGAGGATAACTGTCACGTATCGGATTCTCAGAAGATGTTTGTCTGGGAAGAAAAGAGCGAAGATGACATATACGGCAGCAGTGTGTTACAGCAGATGGATTTTTCGGACGGGAAGACTACGTCTGTCCATGCCGATCCCGGAACCGAGCTGAAAGCCCTTGGATTTATGGGCGAAGACCTGATCTATGGCATTGCGCGTAAGAGTGATATCCAGAAAGAAACCGCAACCGTGATCTTTCCAATGTACGAGCTGATCATAGCGGATGAAGTAGGAAATGTATTAAAAAGATACAGTCAGGATGGTTACTACGTAACAGATTGTACGTTTGTGGATAATCAGATCAATCTGACCCGAGTGACCCGCACGGAAGATGGACAGTATGTGGCGGCGGAAGAAGACCAGATCGTAAACAATGAGACAGTGACCACCGATCGAAATGTAGTGGAGAAAGCTGTGACGGAGAGTTATCAGACCGTTCTGCAGATTTCCGCAAAAAGCGAACTTGATACGGAGGGCTTAAGTTTCCCTAATCCTCCGCAGGTACTATTTGAAGGCGGACGGGAAATGGCTTTGAAGAGCCCTGCATCTGCAGATTCTTCCTATTTTCTGTATGAATACGGGGAGATCACCGGTATCTACGCGAATCCGGCCAATGCATTAATGAAAGCCTACGAAGTGGCCGGTATCGTATATAACAATGCGGGAAATGTGGTCTGGTATAAAGGGAACCGGGTGGCAAGAAACCAGATCATGGCCATTACAGGAAGCCAATCTACGGAAAATAGTGGTAATCTGGCGACCTGTCTGGATACCATGCTGGAATTTGCAGGAAAATCAAGAAATACCCAGTTGTTGTTAGACCGGGGGCTTCAGGCGGAAGCCATTCTTCGTGAGAACCTCCCGGAAGCACAGGTCCTGAACCTGTCCGGATGCCCCATGGATGCTATTTTGTATTTCGTAAACAAAGACATCCCCGTGCTTGGAGTGGCGGCTGAGGGCCGGGAATACCTGGTAATAGGTTTCAACGACTTAAATATTGTCGTTATGGATCCGAAGCAAGGGGATGTATATAAGGTCGGCATGAATGATGCAACCGAAATGTTTGCGGAAGGTGGTAATACGTTTATTACTTATCTCCCGGCTGAAGACTGAACAAAGAAACTGCGCGGGGACGCAGTGCCTGATAAAGGATCATTCCCAGAATGCCGCAGGAGATCACTTCACCGGCACCTACCGTTAACATAAAGTAAGGGATGGAGCCATCCAGCATATATACGTAGCGAAGGACCGGAGGAACAACGATCACATTGGCAACAATGGGAGGAAGAGTAGCGACCCAGACCGGAAGTTTTTTCTTTCCAATGAAATAGGTGCCTACAGCACCCGCAAGAGTAGCCAGGGAGCCGAATACAATATCCATAGGCATGCAGCCCGTAAGGGTATTGCTTAGAAGACATCCGATAAATAACCCGGGAATTGCTGCGGGAGTAAATACCGGAAGAATGGTCATTGCTTCCGAGAAACGCACCTGAACGGCGTAATTCGCCAGTCCCAGCATGTTGGCAAGCAACGTAAGGACCACGTACAGTGCTGCGATCACGGCAGCATGTACCAGATATAAAGTAGTTTTTTTCATTTATAATTCTCCTTTAGTTTTGTTTAACGTCAGGAAGGTCTCGAACTGACGTATTACTCAGCCGACGGCTATCATAGCACGTCCATATGGAAAAAGCAAATATATGTTTCGCCTCGGCAAATTCAGATATCAAAGCCTTATAACCACTGTATGAAGGCTGTTTTATCATTGCTGTTATAACCAGCCTTTTTGTAAAAATCTAGAGTGCTCTGCTTCTTTGAACCTGTGAGCAGCATCATCTTATAGCAGTTCTCTTTAAGTGCTATCTTTCTTGCGTGATCAAGGCATTCCGTAGCATATCCGTTGCCCCTGTATTCATCATGTGTTACAACATTTTCAATAAATGCATAGGGTCTTACATCCCTGGTTAAATTCGGAATAATAACACATACACACGAAGATACAATCTTTCCATCGATCTCATTGACGATGATATGATGATTTTTATCTTCTATTATTTCATTCCACACGTCTCTCAAATGCCGGTTATTTTCAGGCTTACCGTCTTCATGAAGGAACAAATACAATTCCAGCATCTGATCCAAATCTTCCGGGTTTACTTCTCTGATCATAAAGCGCTTATTCTCCTTCATAAGATAAATTCAGATTTAAAGCTGCGATGATTTCTTCCCCATCCAGTTCTCCTGTTTCAATAAATCCAAATGATTTATAAAGTTTACGTGCCGTTTCATTTTCCGGTTCATATGACAACCAGCATTTTTCAGCTTTGCCACATGGATATGTATGAATAAAGTCTAATGCTAGTTTTATTGCCTCTCGTCCATACCCTTTACCTTGTTGATTCTTATCAATCATTAAACGCCAAAGATTATAATTTCCTTTTGCGATATCCGGAGCATCATCCCAATAATCATCTACATCAAACCCAAGCATCACAAAACCAACAGGTAACGCATCATCATATATGCCAAACGGAAAAGCATAGCCATTACCAGTAATAGCAGTATATGCTTCGATAATACTAACATCATTACTTGCTACAAAGTTTTTCTGTGATTCATCTACTTCTAGTTTCAGAAAATCCCAAACATTTTTTCCAGTTATTTTTTCTAATCGAATCATTATTAAATCCCTTTAGCCGTTCCATTTTCGTATTTTCAAAAACAAACTTTACCACTTTCCTCTGTGCTTCTGTAGTAATTCCCATCTTAGAGTAGCCCCTGTGTTGGTAAGGTTTCTTTTGTATGGATCACTGATATATAGATAATACAATGCGATTCTGCTTTAGAGTTTCAGGGACATCAATGATTCGCTGGTTAGAGGAACCTCTAAAATTTAGACGTATATCTTTTTTCTCTTCCACAAACTCACCATCTACTAAAATATCAATTTGAGACAAGATGGGAATTGTGTCTTCGCTATGACATCTCTTATTGGCAGGATCGGTCAATTCTTCCCATGTATAACCGGAATAGATCCAAATGGTTGCATGAGGAACTTCGCTCTTAACTTGTTCTATGAGGGAACGAACCTCTACTTGATTTGCAACCTCCATGGGTTCGCCACCAAGAATCGTTAAGCCGGCTATATAATTGGGTTTTAGCGACTCCACTATTTGGTCCTGAACGTCTTTTGTATAAGGAACACCATAATTGAAATCCCAGGTACACTCATTAAAACATCCTTTACAGTGGTGCGTACATCCGGATACGAAGAAAGATGTTCGACAACCGATCCCGTTGGCAACATCCGTGCTGATTATTTTACCGTAGTTCATTTTTTCCTTTCTATACAACAAGGCCGGAAATTCATCCGACCTTGTATTTATTACGTTCAT
>JAIKYN010000348.1 GCA_024683155.1 Lachnospiraceae bacterium
GAGCATATTGCGTTGTCCAAGGCGGCTGCTTTGGAAGGCATGGTGCTTTTGAAGAACGAAGAGAAGGTGCTCCCTTTTGGGGCCGGGACCAAGCTGGCGGTATTCGGCAAGGGAAGCTTTGATTATGTCAAGGGCGGCGGAGGATCCGGAGATGTGGGCTGTGCCTATATCCGGAATCTGCAGGATGGTCTGCGATCTCTTGGGGAGATGGTACAGACCTATGAACCCCTGGACCGGTTTTATGAGAAGGAAGTAAAGGCACAGTATGAAGCAGGAAGCGCTCCCGGTATGACCGTAGAGCCTGCTTTGCCGGAAGAGATGCTGGAGGATGCCCGCCGGTTTACGGATACGGCGCTGTTTGTCATCAGCCGTTTCTCCGGAGAAGGGTGGGATCGTTCCGATGTGGAATATACCGGAGAATATAATCCCTGGGAGTCCGAGACCTCCATGCCCAAGATCTGTGGCAGGATCTTCCCGGAAGGAGATTTCTATCTGTCCGCGGAAGAAAAGAAGGTGCTGGATGCCGTAACGAAGCGCTTTAACAAAGTGGTAGCGGTACTGAATACAGGCGGTATGGTGGATACTTCCTGGATCCGCGACAACGCGAAGGTGCAGGGCGCTCTTATGGCATGGCAGGGTGGTATGGAAGGCGGAATCGCTACCGCGGAGACGCTCTTTGGCCTTTCCTGTCCCTCCGGTAAACTGCCGGATACCTTTGCGGACCGTGTGGAAGCATATCCTTCCACGGAAGGATTCCATGAATCCTTTGACTATGTGGATTATACGGAAGATATCTTTGTAGGATATCGTTATTTTGAAACCTTTAAAGAGCAGAAGGCCCACGTGGTCTATCCCTTCGGCTATGGTCTGTCGTATACAGCCTTCGAGATCACGCCCGAGACCTGTAGGAAGTCCGGGGAAGACGGGATGGAATGGCGCTTTAAGGTAACCAATGTGGGAACGGTTGCAGGAAAAGAAGTGGTGCAGCTTTATGTGGAAAAGCCCCAGGGTAAACTGGGAAAACCTGCAAGAGAGCTGGTAGCCTTTGATAAGACGGCATTGCTGGAGCCGGGAATGAGCCAGATGATCTCCCTGTATGTCAGCAAGTATACCTTAAGCAGCTACGATGATCTGGGTAAGGTGGAAGCCTCCGCCTATGTCCTGGAGAAGGGAACCTATCGCTTTTACGTTGGAGGAGATGTGGAAAATGCAGGGCTTCTTGCGACCCCTCTGGAAGTAGCAGCGGATGAAGTGATCTGTAAGCTTTCACGAAAGGGAGCCCCCGTTTCCCTGAAGAAGCGATTACTGGCGGATGGAAGCTATGAGGAACTTCCCCAGGGAGAAACGCGTGATCCCAATGCCTGCGTCTTTGAGAAAATGAAACCCGGCTCGGAAGAAGCCATTGTTCCGGAAGATCGGGGCAGAGCGGCTTATCTTCTGATGAATCCGTATAAGGAAGGGGTAAGACCCTTTACCGAGGTGGCAGAAGGAAAGATGACTCTGAAGGAATTCATGGAGCAGCTTTCGGACGAGGAACTCATCGGCCTTCTGGGTGGTCAGCCCAATGTGGGCGTAAGCAATACCTGGTGCTTTGCCAACCTGAAGGAGTACGGTATCCCTTCCGTTCCTACTGCAGACGGTCCTGCCGGTGTGCGGATCAACAGTGAGACCGGTGTTTATACCACCGCCTTCCCTTGTACGACCATGATGGCTTCCACCTGGAATACGAAGATGGCAGAAGCAGTGGGCAAAGCCGGCGGCGAAGAATTAAAGGAAAACAACCTGGGCGTATGGTTGACTCCTGCGGTCAATATTCACAGAAATCCCATGTGCGGACGTAATTTTGAGTATTATTCCGAGGATCCGCTCCTTACGGGTAAGATGGCGGCTGCACTGGTACGGGGCATTCAGTCCAATCAGGTGGGCTGCTCCGTAAAGCATTTTTGCTGCAACAATAAGGAGACCAACCGGAAGAATGCAGATTCCCGTGTATCGGAACGTGCCCTTCGGGAGATCTATCTGAAGGCCTTTGAGATCATTGTGAAGGAAGCCGATCCCTGGACCATTATGTCCGGTTACAATGTGGTCAACGGTTATCGGGCTTCGGAAAACAAGGAACTGCTGGAAGACGTTCTCCGCGGAGAATGGGGCTTTAAGGGCATGGTCACCAGTGACTGGTGGAACCGTGCCGAGCATTACAAGGAGATCCTTGCAGGAAACGATGTAAAGATGGCCTGCGGATTCCCGGATCGCGTGAAGAAAGCCATGGAAATGGGAGCAGTGACCAGAGAGGACTTACTGCACTGCGCGGAAAGAGTTCTGAACCTGGTGCTTCGATTCCAGTAAAGAGTTTATAAAAAAAGTATTAAATCCGCTGATTTCGACGTTCAGAAGAAAATTTAATAAAAACGAGAGAAAAAATGAGAAAAAGAGAGGAAACATATATCTGGTTTCCTCTCTTCCTGTTTGCAAACAGTACCTATGAAATCTATGATATCTCCTAGAGTTTAGCACTCGGAATAAATGAGTGCTAACAGAGAACAATACGATGATTATACGATCATAAATAAGTTAGGAGGCAATATAAAATGAAATTAGTTCCCTTAAATGACAGAGTCGTATTAAAGAAGCTGATCGCTGAGGAGACAACCAAATCCGGTATCGTTCTTCCCGGCCAGGAAAAAGAAAAGCCCCAGCAGGCAGAGGTCGTTGCAGTTGGCCCCGGCGGCGTGGTTGACGGTAAGGAAGTTAAGATGCAGGTGAAGGTAAAAGAGAAGGTCATCTTCTCCAAATATGCCGGAACCGAAGTAGAAGTAGACGGCGAGAAATTCGTTATTGTAAGACAGGATGATATCCTGGCGATCATTAAATAATTCGGAGGCGATTAGATATGGCAAAAGAGATCAAGTACGGCGCAGAAGCGCGTCAGGCATTAGAGTCCGGTGTTAACCAGCTGGCTGATACCGTTCGTGTAACCTTAGGACCTAAGGGTAGAAACGTAGTTCTGGACAAGAGCTATGGCGCTCCCCTGATCACCAACGATGGTGTGACCATCGCAAAGGAGATCGAGCTTGCAGATGCATTCGAAAATATGGGTGCTCAGCTGGTCCGTGAAGTAGCAACCAAGACCAACGATGTAGCAGGTGACGGTACCACAACCGCTACCGTTCTTGCACAGGCTATGGTAAACGCAGGTATGCGTAACCTGGCTGCCGGTGCTAACCCGATCATCTTAAGAAAGGGTATGAAGAAGGCAACCGAGGTTGCTGTTGAGACCATCGCAAAGATGAGCGCGAAGGTAAAGGATAAGGATCAGATCGCTCGTGTTGCTGCTATTTCCGCAGGCGATGACGAAGTAGGTCAGATGGTAGCAGACGCTATGGAGAAGGTTTCCAACGACGGCGTTATCACCATTGAAGAATCCAAGACCATGCAGACCGAACTGGACCTGGTAGAAGGTATGCAGTTTGACCGTGGTTATATTTCCGCATATATGTGCACCGATATGGACAAGATGGAAGCAAACCTGGATGATCCTTATATCCTGATCACCGATAAGAAGATCAGTTCCATTCAGGATGTTCTGCCTCTGTTAGAGTCCGTTGTTCAGTCCGGCGCTAAGCTGCTGATCATCGCTGAGGACGTAGAGGGTGAAGCTCTTACCACTCTCATCGTGAACAAGCTGCGTGGTACCTTCAATGTAGTAGCTGTTAAGGCACCCGGCTATGGCGACAGAAGAAAGGCTATGCTGGAGGATATCGCTATCCTTACCGGCGGCCGTGTGATCAGTTCCGACCTTGGCCTGGAACTGAAGGATGCAACCTTAAGTGATTGTGGTCGTGCAAAGTCCGTAAAGGTTCAGAAGGAAACTACCGTTATCGTTGACGGCGAAGGCGATAAGAAAGCCATCAAGTCCAGAGTTGCTCAGATCAAGGCACAGATCGAGGAAACCACTTCTGATTTTGATCGTGAGAAACTGCAGGAGAGACTGGCTAAGTTAGCCGGTGGTGTAGCTGTTATCCGTGTAGGTGCTGCTACCGAGACCGAGATGAAGGAAGCAAAGCTTCGTATGGAAGATGCTTTGAATGCAACCAGAGCTGCCGTAGAAGAAGGTATCATCGCAGGTGGTGGTTCCGCTTACATCCATGCTTCCAAGGAAGTTGAAAAGCTTGCAAAGAAGTTAGAGGGTGATGAGAAGACCGGTGCAGAGATCGTATGCAAGGCACTGGAAGCTCCTCTGTACCACATCGCTGCCAATGCAGGAGAAGAAGGAAGCGTTATCATCGATAAGGTAAAGGCTGGAAAGCCCGGCTTTGGTTATGACGCACTTCATGAGGAATTCGTTGATATGGTTAAGACCGGTATCCTGGATCCCGCAAAGGTTACCAGAACCGCTCTGCAGAATGCAACCAGCGTTGCTTCAACACTGCTGACCACCGAGTCTGTGGTAGCAACCATCAAAGAGCCCGAACCTCCTATGCCCGCAGGTGGCGCAGGCGGAATGGGTATGATGTAATCCCTTTTCCGGGAAGAGATCCTTTCCTACAGCTTTTTGCCCTCCGGCTTTTGCCGGAGGGTTTTTTTCTTTGAAAAAACCTGCAAGATCCCCTTGTTTTTCGTAAAAACCACTATCATTTTCCTCCGAAAATGCATATAATGAAATGCAACACAAGATGTTGTGCCATGGGAGAAAAAAAGCACACATATTGAGAGGGGTTATTTGATGGCAAAGCAAATTCAACTGGATGCATTTAAACAGCAGGCAGAACCCTTAAGAGCCCTGGGGATCCGGGTTTATCAGAAGGGGGAAGAAGTAGGAGCCTTTGATTTTGAAGTCATGGGACGCAGAAATATCTATTCCGTCAGCAAGAGCTTTTGCTCCTCTGCAGTGGGGATCGCTATAGAGGAAGGCGTTCTGAAACTGGATGAGAAGATCGTGGACCTTTTTCCGGAGCATCTGCCGAAGGAACCCAATGAGAATCTGAAGAGCGCAACTCTAAGAGATTGCCTTACCATGTGTCTGGGACTGGAAGATGCCTTTCTTATGAGTGCGGACCGTTCCTATCATACCGAAGAGGACTGGATCGCCTTAAGTCTGGCCAGACCTTTTACCTATGCCCCCAACACCCATTTTTGTTACAACAATGTGGGACCTTATCTCATCGGCCTTGTGATCCAGCAGCGTACCGGAGAAAACCTTATGGAATATCTGTATTCCAGAATGCTGAAGCCCATGGGGATCTTCCGCACCGGCTGGGAATGTGATCCGCAGGGAAGGACCTTCGGAGGAAGCGGTATGTTCTTAAATCTGGATGAGATCCATAAACTGGGAAAGCTCTATCTTCATGAGGGACAGTGGGAAGGAAAGCAACTGGTTCCCGCAGACTGGGTGAAGGAAGCATCCCGGAAACAGGTGGATAACGGGCAGGAAGGCTATGGTTACTTCTTCTGGAGAGGAAGAGAAAACTCCTTCCGTGCCGACGGTATGTACGGACAATACAGCATTGTCCTGCCGGATAAGGAGGCAGTGGTTTCCGTTATTGCCGAAAGCAGACAGGCCGGAACCCTTCTGAATACCATATTTGATACTGTTTGCAATCAGCTTTAACCGCGTTTATAATAGAAATGTTTTTGATTTATTTGTTTCAAAGGAGATTTGAATCATGAAAAAACTGGAAGAATATGTACGTACGATTCCTGATTTTCCGGAACCCGGTATTATGTTCCGCGATGTGACCAGCGTTCTGCAGGATGCAGATGGCCTGAACCTTGCCATTGATACCATGCAGGATATGGTGAAGGACCTTGATTTTGATGTGGTAGTGGGTGCTGAATCCAGAGGTTTTATCTTCGGAACCCCCATTGCTTACAATCTGCATAAGCCCTTCGTACTGATCCGTAAGAAGGGAAAGCTGCCTTGCGAGACCATTTCTCAGGATTATGATCTGGAGTATGGAAAGGCAACCATTGAGATGCACAAAGATTCCATTAAACCCGGCCAGAAAGTCCTTATTGTGGATGATCTGATCGCTACCGGCGGTACCACCGAAGCTATGATCAAGCTGGTGGAGCGTCTGGGCGGTGAAGTCGTAGGCGTGGTTGTATTAATGGAACTGGCAGGATTAAACGGCAGAGCAAGGATCGCAGACTATCGTCTGGATGCTGCCATTGTTTATCCCGGTAAGTGATTTTCGTATCAGGCGGTGTTTCGGACCCATGGGACCGGACATGGCCTGATCGTTGCAGTAAAGACCTTGTTTGATTGGACGGTAAGTTGCTATGGATGATTATATGCTTCATTCGGAACAACTGAATACAGACGGTCATGTAGACTTTGTAATGGATGACGGGCGGATCTTAGCCACCCAGGAATTCCAGAGCCCTGAGGAGCTGTATCATGAGCTCATTGAGAAGGTACGTATGTATCACCCTTCCGATGATATCTCACTGATCGAGAAGGCGTATCAGGTTGCCAATGCTGCCCATAAGGACCAGGTACGTAAATCCGGCGAACCTTATATCATTCATCCCCTTTGCGTTGCCATTATCCTGGCAGAGCTGGAAATGGATAAGGAGACCATCGCTGCCGGACTGCTTCATGATGTGGTGGAAGATACGGCCCTTACTTCCGAAGAACTGGGTGCTCAGTTCGGAGAAGAAGTAGAGCTTTTAGTAGACGGTGTCACCAAATTGCAGAGCCTGTCTCTGAGCAGTGAGGGAGCTTCCCTGCAGTCTGCGGACAAGGTGGAGATCCAGGCAGAGAATCTGCGTAAGATGTTCCTGGCTATGGCCAAGGATATCCGTGTGATCCTCATTAAGCTGGCGGACCGCCTGCATAACATGCGGACGTTAAAACATATGCCTCCCGCCAAGCAGCAGAGGATCGCAAGAGAGACGCTGGATATTTACTGTCCCATCGCACAGAGGCTTGGTATTTCCAAGATCAAGGTAGAACTGGACGATCTGTCCTTAAAATATCTGGAACCGGATATTTATTATGATCTGGCTCACAAGATCGCCATGCGTAAGTCGGAGCGGGAGAACTTCATTGCCAATATTGTGGATGAAGTAAGCCGCGAGATCGATGAAGCGGGGATCGAAGCCAAGATCGACGGACGTATCAAACACTTCTTCAGCATCTACAAAAAGATGAAGAACCAGAACAAGACCCTGGATCAGATCTATGATCTGTTTGCGGTTCGTATCATCGTCAATTCCGTGAAGGATTGTTATGCGGCACTGGGTGTCATCCACGAGATGTATAAGCCCATTCCCGGCCGTTTTAAAGACTATATTGCCATGCCTAAGGCAAATATGTACCAGTCGTTGCACACTACGCTGATCGCAGGAAACGGACAGCCTTTTGAGATCCAGATCCGTACCTTTGACATGCACCGTGTGGCGGAATACGGTATCGCTGCCCACTGGAAGTACAAAGAGGCTTCCGACGGTAAGGAGCCTGAGGCACAGGAAGAGGAGAAGCTTACCTGGCTTCGTCAGATCCTGGAATGGCAACAGGATATGTCGGATAATAAGGAATTCCTGAATCTCTTAAAGAGCGATCTGGATCTGTTTTCCGACAGCGTATATTGCTTTACGCCTACCGGCGAAGTCAAGAACCTTCCCGCCGGCAGTACGCCCATTGATTTTGCTTACAGCATTCACTCCGCAGTGGGCAATAAGATGATCGGTGCCCGTGTGAACGGCAAACTGGTCACCATTGATTATGAGATCCAGAACGGTGACCGGATTGAGGTCATCACCAGCCAGAATTCCAAGGGACCGTCCAGAGACTGGCTGAATATTTGTAAATCCACTCAGGCCAAGAACAAGATCAATCAGTGGTTCAAGGCCGAGCTGAAAGACGTTAATATCACCAAGGGCAAGGAATTGCTCACGGTTTACTGTAAACAGAAGGGCATCAACATGCCGGAGCTGATGAAGCCCAAGTATGTGGAAGCCATTCAGGCCAAGTACGGATTCCATGACTGGGATTCGGTACTGGCAGCCATCGGTCACGGTGGCCTCAAAGAAGGCCAGATCATCAATCGTATGCTGGAGTTATACGATAAGGATCATAAGCAGAAGATGACCGATGAAGAGGTGCTTGCGGCAGTTGCGGAGAATGCCCAGAATAAGTCGGTGCAGATCCGTCCCAAGAGCGGCATCATTGTTAAGGGAATCCACGATGTGGACGTCCATTTCTCCAAGTGCTGTTCACCGGTACCCGGAGACGAGATCGTTGGCTTCGTTACCAGAGGCCGCGGTATCTCCATCCATCGTACGGACTGTATCAACATCATTAACCTGCCGGAAGATGAGCGCAGCCGTATGATCGAAGCCGAGTGGCTGGCCGGCGAGAACGATAAGAGCGAATACACCGCTGATATTGTGATCTATGCCAATGACCGAAGCGGCCTTCTGGCAGATGTGACCAAGGCCTTTACGGAGAAGGGGATCAATATCATTTCCCTGAATACCAGAACCAGCAAGCAGGGGATCGCCACCATGGAGCTTTCCTTCCAGGTGGGAGGCAGAGAGCAGATGCGTGCCATGGTGGATAAGATCCGTACCATTGAAAGCGTGCTGGATATTGAACGTACCAGTGGCTGACATGTGCCGGATGTTGAACATACCGGCGACGGAAATGTACCGGATATGTAATGTACCGGCGGCTGATGAGGAACAGATATGGCACAGTATAAGATCTACAATCGCATATTAGGTCCCATCGCTACCAATTGTTACATGATCCATCGGGAGGATTCCCGGGAAGTTGTGGTCATTGATCCTGCGGATCGCGGACTGGAGCTTCAGGAAGAGCTCAGCGCCAGGAACCTTCAGGTGTGCGGGATACTGCTGACCCATGGGCATTTTGATCATATGGCCGCATGTCAGGCCCTTCAGGATGCTACCGGTGCCAAAATCTATGCCTATGTGGGAGAAGAAGCTTTGTGTAAGGATCCGGAGCTGAACCTGTCCCTGGACTTTATCGGAAAGAATATTACCGTTACACCGGATGTATATCTGGAGGACGGAGAAGAGATCACGTTAGGAGGGATCACCTTCCGCACGTTATTTACCCCGGGCCATACATCGGGGAGCTGCTGTTTTTATGTGGAAGATGCAGGACTTGTATTTTCCGGGGATACGCTGTTTTGTGAGTCCATCGGACGGACGGATTTTCCTACCAGCTCCATGGGGCAGATGCAGGAGTCTTTAAAGAAGCTGATGGAGCTGCCGGAAAGCTGCACCGTATATCCCGGTCATGGGGAAGCTACGGACATCGGCCATGAGAAGAAGTACAATCCCTTTGTTTCGTAAGTTGTTTTAGGAGTTTTATGATTACCGTTTCATTAAATCGTGACCTTTACGCATATGATATCCACTCACTGATAAAAGCCTTCTATCCGGAATGTGATGTGAAGGTTTTTGTTGCGTCTGAGAAGGATTATACTCCCGGAGAAGGCGAACCTTCTTTTACCGGTACATTTTCGGAAGACCTTCAGGAATTGCTGCTGGTCCTTTCCGTGGACGGAGAGGAGAAAGGCAGGATCACTGCCAAAGCAGAAGAAGCTGCAGACCTGTCTCTTAAGAATGCTCTGAAGCAGGACCTGTACCGGCTTCTCAGTGATTTTACGGGGGAGGAACTTCCCTGGGGGAATCTGACCGGGATCCGTCCCACCAAGATCCCCATGAATCTCATGGAGGAAGGAAAAGGGGAGGAAGAGATCCTGAACCGGATGGAAACTTTTTATCAGGTTTCTTCCGAAAAGGCAGCGCTGGCTCTTGCCATTGCAAAGAGGGAAAAGAAGGTGCTGGATCTGCTGAATTATGAAAACGGATACAGCCTCTACATTGGCATTCCTTTCTGTCCGACCACCTGTTTGTACTGTTCCTTTACATCTTATCCCATCGGTAAGTGGAAGGATCAGGTGGATGCGTATCTGGATGCTTTGGAGCAGGAGATCGAATATACGGCAAAAGCCATGAGAGGCCGCACACTGGATTCCGTTTACATGGGAGGCGGTACGCCTTCTACGTTATCCCCGGAACAAATGGACCGGCTGCTGAAGAAACTGGCGGCCTGTTTTGACCTTTCCACTGCCAAGGAATTTACCGTGGAAGCAGGAAGACCGGACAGTATCACGCGGGAACTGCTTAAGGTAATGCATGACAACGGGGTGGAGCGGATCAGCGTAAATCCCCAGACCATGCGGGAAGAGACCTTAAAGCTAATTGGTCGGCATCATACGGTCCGGCAGACCATCGATGCGTTCCATATGGCCCGGGAAGTGGGCTTTGAGCATATCAACATGGACATCATTCTGGGACTTCCCGGTGAGGGACCGGAGGATGTTGCCTATACCATTAATGAGATCAAAAAACTACGTCCGGATTCCCTGACGGTGCATTCTCTGGCTATCAAGCGAGGCTCCCGTCTGAAGGACTGGATCGAATCCCATGATATCAAGACGCTGGAAAATACCGACGAAACCATGGCCATTGCGGCAAAGGGAGCGGCGGATATGGGACTGGCCCCTTATTATCTCTATCGCCAGAAGAACATGCGCGGAAACTTTGAGAACGTGGGATATGCAGCGGAAGGCAAAGAAGGGATCTATAACATCCTGATCATGGAAGAAGTGCAGGATATTGTGGCCCTGGGAGCAGGTTCCATCAGCAAGCGGATCTTCCCGGAAGGGCGGATCGAGCGGTGTGAGAACGTAAAAGAAGTGGCGCTTTACATGGAACGTATTGATGAGATGATCCGCAGAAAACAGGAATTGTTCGGGCAGAAAGCGTAGATATCCGGAAAACAGAAAAATTTCGGGCAGAAAGCGTAGAAACCCATAAAACTTGAATTTCCCCCATGGGTACAGTAGAATGAAACTGCTGTCAAAGAGAAGCATAAATAAGATCCGTTGCAGGAAATACAGAAAATACGTGATGTAGCAAAAACGGATGATTCGTTAAGATAAGGAGATATGTATGGCACTGACCAAAAAACCGGTTACCGGTATGCGTGATATTTTACCGGAGGAGATGGAGATCCGTGATTATGTCATCGGCGTGATCAAAGAGACCTATCGCAGCTTCGGATTCCATTCCATTGAGACTCCCTGTGTGGAGAACATTGAGAACCTGACCAGCAAGCAGGGCGGTGACAATGAAAAGCTGATCTTCAAGATCTTAAAGCGTGGTGAAAAGCTGAATCTTGAGACCGCAAAAGAAGAAAATGACCTGGTAGACGGTGGTCTTCGATATGACCTGACCGTTCCCCTGGTACGATATTTTTCCAATAATGAAAATACCCTTCCCGCACCTTTTAAGGCATTGCAGGTTGGAAACGTATGGAGAGCCGATCGTCCTCAGAAAGGCCGTTACCGTCAGTTCATGCAGTGCGATATCGATATCCTGGGAGAAGCCACCAATCTGGCAGAGATCGAGCTGATCCTTGCGACCTCCACAACCCTTGGAAAGCTGGGATTTGAAGATTTCCGGATCAACATCAATGACCGCCGGATCCTGAAAGCCATGGCCTCTTACAGTGGTTTCCCGGAAGAGAGCTATGACAGTGTATTTATTACCCTGGATAAGATGGACAAGATCGGTGTGGCCGGTGTGGAAGCGGAGCTTCTGGAAAACGGATTTACCAAAGAAAGTGTGGATAAATACCTTGCACTGTTCAAGGGGATCGAAAGTGCCGAAAACGGTCTGGATTATATGATTGATACCTTAGGCTCCTTCCTGGAGGAATCCGTAAGTAATTCCCTGAAGGAGATCATCGAAAGCGTACAGGCGACCAAGTCCGCAAAGTTTGATCTGGTATTTGATCCTACGCTGGTCCGTGGCATGAGTTACTATACCGGAACCATTTTTGAGATCGCCATGCCTCAGCTGGGCATTGCCTGCGGCGGCGGCGGACGTTACGACAAGATGGTGGGCAAGTTTACCGGCAAGGACGTTCCTGCCTGCGGTTTTTCCATTGGATTTGAGCGGATCATCCTGCTGCTTATGGAGAACGGTTATCAGATCCCTGAGCGGAAAGAGAAGGTGGCCTTCCTGCTGGAGAAGGGATTATCCGGCGAAGTGCTCTGCAAGGTCATCGGAGAAGCACAAAAGCTTAGAAGCGAGAACAAACAGGTGCTCATTGTTCACATGAATAAGAACAAGAAGTTCCAGAAAGAACAGTTAACGGCTCAGGGCTACGGAGAGATCCGGGAGTTCTACAAGGAAGCTTTAAAACAGTGACAAACTACGAATTCATGGAGGTCAGCCAGGTGCCGGCCTCCTTTCCCATATCTGAAGAACGCAGACAAAAGGCAGATGCCTGTAAGCTGGAAGCGGACCGGAAACGTTCATTGGCGGCCTCCTATCTGATCACCAGGATCTATGAGGATGCGGTAAGCGCTAAGGGAGCAGGATCCGCAGACCCTGCCCGGATGAAACTTGCCTGCACCACCGACGGGAAACCTTATTTTCGGGATCATCCCCAGATATGCTTTAACGTATCCCATGGAGGGGATTACGCATTTGGTGCCTATTCCGACCGGGACATCGGCGTGGATATTGAGAAGGCGGATCGGAAGATCCCGGTGCTCAGTGATCATGCCTACACCGGGGCGGATCTTCGGCATATCGAAGATTCGGAAGATCCATTGATGCCCCTTAAGATCTGGGTGATCCGTGAAAGCATTGTAAAAGCCATGGGATTGGGGATCCGCGCCATGACGGAATTTGAACTGATGTGGTTATCGGAGGATTCCGGGATCACCTGGGGCGGTGCCTATTCGTTTCATCTCATGGAGGATGCACCGGAAGGATATGTGGCCTGCGTCTCGGAGCGCACGGGAAACTGAGAAAAGAGGGAAGAACATGTACGATAAGTTAACACAATCGGATATAGATAAAATGAAGGCGGAGATCGAACATCGCAAGCTGGTGGTAAGACCCAAAGCCCTGGAAGATGTAAAGGAAGCCAGATCCCACGGAGATCTGTCCGAGAATTTTGAGTATTATGCAGCCAAGCAGTTTAAAAATAAGAATGAAAGCCGGATCCGTTATCTGGAGCGAATGATCCGTACCGCTACGGTGATCTCCGACGATTCCAAAGAGGATGAGGTGGGACTGAACAATACGGTACAGGTTGAGTTCGTGGAAGACGGAGAGGTAGAGACCTATCGCATTGTCACCACGGTACGGGCCAATTCCTTAGACGGCCTTATTACCAATGAATCACCTCTCGGGAAAGCCCTTCTTGGTCATAAGGTGGGCGATGTGGTCCATGTGGAGGTGCGTCCGGATTTCGGTTATGATGTGAAGATCCTTAAGATCGAGAACACAGGAGATGAAGGAGACGAGATCCGTTCCTTCTGAGGTTCCGGAAGAAATGTGTTATAAGAAGATATAAAAAAGAGTAGCTGCATGAGCTACTCTTTTTCTTTCTCTTTGTCTTTTTCGGCTTCGTCTTTTTCGGCTTCTTCCTTCTTGGGAAGGGTAAGAAGTACCTGTACGATCCGGTTATTTTCAATGCCATTGGCTTTTAAGCGTACGCCTTCTTTGGTGGTGATGGTTTCGCCGTCCCGGGGAAGTCTGTCCAGGTAATCCATCATGATACCGCCGATGGTATCGTAATCTTCGGATTCCAGTTCGATGTCCAGTTCGTCGTTTACATCCGCCAGCTTTACGTTGGCTTCAATGAGATAGGTATCGGCATATACCTGCTGGATACGAGTGGTCTCATCTGCATCGTATTCATCCCGGATCTCGCCTACGATCTCTTCCAGCAGATCTTCCAGGGTGATCATACCTACGGTGGCGGAATACTCGTTGAGGACAAAGGCGACACTGTAGGAATTCTCCCGCATCTCGGTCATGAGATCGGAGGTTACCTTGGATTCATAGGTATAATAGGCATCCCGCAGGATATCATCGATACGGAATGCTTTCTTGTCATCCACCAGCAGAAAATCCTTCACATTGATGAGACCGATGATGTGGTCGCTGTCACCTTCATAAACCGGGATACGGGTGTACATACAGGTACGGAAGGTGGAAAGTACTTCATCATAGGTGGCTTCTTTGGGAACCGCGATCATATCAATACGGGGGATCATGACTTCTTCTGCCTTGGAAGAGGATAAGTCAAACACGTTGGTGATCATTTCATGTTCTTCGGACTCCAGAACGCCTTCTTCATGCCCTACATCCACATAGGTACGAAGATCGCCTTCGGTAATGCTTCCGGTTTCCCTGGGAGCAGGAAGCAGCTTAAGAAACAGATCGGCCAGCTTATTTACCAGGAAGATCACTGGTGTGAGCAGGATCATAAGGGCGCTGATATAAACGGAATCTCTTAATGCGACCCGGGTGGCGTCCCGCATGGCGGAAGTCTTGGGGATGATCTCACCGAAGATGATCACCAGCAGGGTTAAAAGCGCAGTAGCGATACCGATAAGTCCTTCACCGAATACATGAATGGTAAAGGTGGTAGCCAGAGCGGAAGAGGACAGATTGATGATGTTATTGCCGATGAGAATGGTGCTGAGCATCTTGGAATGATTCTCCCTGAGGCGAACGATCCTGGCGGCAGCTTTCCTCCGGGGATCATCGGGATCCTCCGCAATGGTACGCATATGTAACAGATTAACAGTGGTAAGGGCGGTCTCCGCCGCAGAAAAAAACGAGGACAGATACAGAAGTATCAGTAAGATAAATAATTGTATATAACCGGATGGGTCCAAAACAGTATCCTTTCTTAACAGATCAAATTGTGCTATATTGACGCACAATTTGTAGTATCAAGTATAAAAAATATTATAAATGACTGGAAAAACATGTCAAGAAAAAGTGCTTTTCCTTTGCTTGATAATATGCTATACTACTTGAAGTTATGAGCGTCTGCTCGAGATTGATTAGTAATTATAAGGAGGCTGTTTATATGAAGCACATCGTTTCACTGAACACCAGAAATCTGAAAGAATCCATGAAAAAGGGCGGATGCGGCGAGTGTCAGACATCTTGTCAGTCTGCTTGCAAGACTTCCTGTACAGTAGGAAATCAGAGCTGCGAGAAGGTTGCAAAATAATTTTAGCAAGTCGGAAAGTTATAGCTTTCAGAAGATAAGCAGCGATTTTTGTCGCTGCTTATTATACGTAAAGGAGTAATGTTTTTTGATCCATCAGTACAAGAACAACGGGTACGATATCGTAATGGACGTAAACAGCGGAAGTATCCATGTAGTGGACGATATCGTATATGATCTGATCCCCCTTGCGGAACAGGTCTGGAAAGAGTATTTAAAGCAGGAGAATACACAGGACGGAACCGATTTCTCCGAAGAAGTATCCGCAAAGGTCCGTCAGTCCATGATCGAGAGCGCTGCACAGCTGGAGGGCTCTTACAGTAAGGAAGATCTGAAGGAAGCCGTGGATGAGATCCTGACACTGGCACTTCAGGGAAGCCTGTTTACGGAAGATATTTATGAACCCTATATCGGGGATTTTACCAAGCGTCCCACGGTGGTAAAGGCACTTTGCCTCCACATCGCCCATGATTGCAACCTTGCCTGTAAGTATTGCTTTGCGGAGGAAGGGGAATATCACGGCAGAAGAGCTCTTATGAGCTATGAAGTGGGGAAGAAGGCACTGGATTTTCTGGTAGCCAATTCCGGGAATCGTGTGAATCTGGAAGTGGATTTCTTCGGTGGCGAACCTACTCTTAATTTTGAGGTAGTGAAGCAGCTGGTGGCTTACGGCCGCAGCATTGAAGAAGCCAACCATAAGAAGTTCCGGTTCACGCTGACCACCAACGGTGTGTTATTAAACGACGAGATTCAGGAATTTGCCAATCGTGAGATGGGCAATATGGTCCTTAGTATAGACGGACGTAAGGAAGTGCATGACAGGATGCGTCCTTTCCGGAACGGAAGCGGAAGCTACGACATGATCATTCCCAAGTTCCAAAAAGCGGCGGAAAGCCGTGACCAGATGAATTATTATGTACGTGGTACTTATACCCACTACAATCTGGATTTTGCACAGGATGTCCTTCATCTGGCAGATCTTGGATTTGAACAGATCTCCGTGGAACCGGTAGTGGCACCTCCTTCCGAAGGATATGCCATCAAGGAAGAGGATGTTCCCTTCCTTCTGGATCAGTACGATCTGCTGGCCAAAGAGATGGTAAAGCGTAATAAAGAAGGCAGAGGCTTTAACTTCTTCCACTTTATGATCGATTTAGAGGGCGGCCCCTGTGTGGCCAAGCGTTTATCCGGCTGCGGAGCAGGCTGTGAATATCTGGCAGTGACTCCCTGGGGTGATTTCTATCCCTGTCATCAGTTCGTTGGTCAGGAAGAATTCCTTATGGGCAACGTAGACGAAGGCATTAAGAGAACGGATATCCAGAATCAGTTTAAGACCTGTAATGTTTATGCAAAGCCCAACTGCAAGGACTGCTTTGCCAAGTTCTACTGCAGTGGCGGATGTGCTGCCAATGCCTTTAATTTCTCCGGCAGTATCAACGGACAGTACGAGATCGGTTGTGAATTACAGCGCAAGAGAGTTGAGTGCGCAATCATGATAAAAGCGGCAATGGCCGACAAATAAGGAGAGTCAGAAATGAAAAAGAATTTTTGGAAGTCCCTCCTGACGCTGATCATTCTGATCGCGTTAACCGTATTTTTGGGATATACGGCAATCATAGGATGGGGCGAGAACAAATCAGGTTCTGCGTCTGAGATCGAACTTGGTTTGGATCTGGCAGGTGGTGTCAGCATTACCTACGGAGTTGTAGGTGATGAGAATCCCAGCGCATCCGACATGAGCGATACGATCTACAAGCTTCAGCGTCGTGTGGAGCAGTACAGTACAGAAGCGCTGGTATATCAGCAGGGTTCTAACCGTATTGCCATTGAGATCCCCGGTGTAAGCGATGCCAACACCATCCTTACCGAACTGGGACAGCCCGGTACCTTATACTTCATCCGTCAGACGGATGCAGACGGTAACTCCAACTACAGTTACTCCAGTACTACCGGCAATTATGAACTGACCCGTGATCTGGCAGATATCGTTGCAACCGGAGATGCAGTATTATCCGGTACCGATGTTGCCTCCGCACAGGCTACTTACGAATCCGACAGCGTAGGCAATCAGGAGCCGGTTGTTTCCTTAAGCTTTACTTCCGAGGGTACTCAGAAGTTTGCGGATGCAACCACCGCAGCTTACCAGAACGGTGAGAGCATCGGTATTTACTACGACGGTGCCTTTGTCAGCGTTCCTACTGTTAAGGCTGCCATTACCAACGGCAGTGCAGTGATCAACGGTATGGCCAGCTATGAAGAAGCTGAGAAGCTTGCAAGTACCATCCGTATCGGCGGTCTGAAGCTGGAACTGGAAGAGTTACAGTCTCAGGTTGTAGGTGCACAGCTTGGTAGTGAAGCCATCAACACCAGTATCAAGGCCGGCATCGTAGGCTTCTGCCTCATCGCCGTATTCATGGTAGCGATCTTCTTCCTGCCCGGTTTACTGGCAGTACTTGCCCTGGCTTTATATGTATTTTTGATCATCATCCTGCTGGTAGGTTTCGAGCTTACCCTTACCCTTCCGGGTATTGCAGGTATCATCCTTTCCGTAGGTATGGCGGTCGATGCCAACGTTATCATCTTCTCACGTATCCGTGAGGAATTAAAACTTGGTAAGTCTACCAGATCTGCCATCAAGGGTGGTTTTGACAAGGCTCTGTCCGCGATCGTGGATGGTAACGTTACAACCCTGATCGCAGCAGCCGTACTTGGTCTGTTAGGCTCCGGTTCCATCCGCGGCTTCGCACAGACGCTGGCGCTTGGTATTGTTCTTTCCATGTTCACCGCTCTGGTGATCACCAGACTGCTGCTGAATGCATGTGAGAGACTGGGCGCTACCAATCCGAAGCTTTATGGTGTTGCCAAGGATCACAAGCTTCTGAACATCCTTCAGAAGAGAGTGGTTTGGTTTGCACTTTCCATCGTGATCATCGTAGTTGGTTTTGTTTCCATGGGTGTCAATGCCGGTGCAGGCAAGGGCATGCTGAACTTCAGTCTGGATTTCGTGGGAGGAACTTCCACCACCATTACCATGAACGAAGAATATACACTGGATCAGATCAGTTCCGATGTAGTTCCTGTATTTGAATCCGTTACCAAGGACTCCAACATCCAGACCCAGAAGGTACAGGGTTCCAACGAGATCGTTGTTAAGACCCGTACATTAAGTCAGGAAGAAAGAGTTCAGCTGGCAGATGCACTGGTTACCAACTTCGGTATTGAAGAGGATACCATTCAGACCGAGACCATCAGCTCCACTATCTCCGGAGAGATGCGAAGAGACGCAGTGGTAGCCGTTATCGTTGCTCTGCTCCTCATGCTGATCTACATCTGGTTCCGGTTCCGCGATGCTCGTTTTGGTGCTGCAGCCATTGTGGCGCTGGCACATGACGTACTGATCGTACTGACCTGTTATGCAGTTCTTCGTATTTCCGTCGGTGCAACCTTCATCGCTTGTATGTTGACCATCGTAGGTTACTCCATCAACGATACCATCGTTATCTTTGACCGTTTGAGAGAGTACATGGCCAGCCCCGATCACAAGGGTGAGGATCTGACCACCATTGCAAATCGAAGCCTTTCCGATACACTGTCACGAAGCCTGTTTACATCCATTACCACAGCTTTTACCGTACTGGCACTGTATGTATTTGGTGTAAGCAGCATTAAGGACTTTGCACTTCCCATGTTCGTAGGTATCGTTGCAGGTACTTATTCATCCATCTGCATCGCAACACCTTTCTGGTATGTACTCCGTACCAGATTTGCAAACAAGGAAGAGCAGCCCAAATCCAAGAAAGCAAAGAAGTAATCATTTATATGGCAAATTGGTATGTAGCAAGCAAAAGAGCAGATTTTGATGCGATTGCCAAGACCTATAACATCGATCCGGTATTGGCCAGAGTCATACGTAACCGGGATATAACCACACCGGAAGAGATCCGTAAGTATCTCTGTGGTACCCTGGAAGATCTGTATGACCCCGGTCTGCTGGATGGATGTGAAGAAGCTGCGAAGCTTATTAAGGAGCAGATCTCACAGAGCATGAAGATGCGTGTCATAGGAGACTATGACGTTGATGGGGTCTGCTCTGCTTTTATGTTTACGGCAGGTCTTCGGTCTCTGGGGGCAGAGGTGGATAACGCCATTCCTCACCGCATCAATGACGGATACGGGCTGAATGCCCATCTGGTGGAGCAAGCCAAAGAAGACGGGATACAGATGCTTCTTACCTGTGATAACGGAATTGCAGCGGCAGAGCAGATCAAACTGGCAAAATCCTATGGAATGACGGTGATCGTTACGGATCATCATGAAGTTCCCTTTGAAAAAGATGCATCCGGAAAAAAGCATTATATTCTTCCCGAAGCGGATGTGGTTATCGATCCGCATATAGAAGGCAGTCATTATCCCAATCCGGGGATCTGTGGTGCCGTTGTGGTGTATAAGCTGCTGCAGGTACTGGGAGTGGATCCGGAATTAATGGATCAGCTGCTGGAATTTGCCGCATTTGCAACCGAGTGCGACGTGATGCAGCTTCAGGATGAAAACCGGATCATCGAAAAGGAAGGACTGAAGCGGATCCGGCATACGAAGAATCCCGGATTAAAGGCACTGATCCATGTGAATCAGATCGATCCTTCCTCTATACAGGCGTATCATCTGGGCTTTATCTTAGGTCCCTGTGTCAATGCATCCGGTCGTCTGGATACAGCGAAAATGGCACTGGAACTGTTTGAATGCAGATCCTTTGAAGAAGCGGTGCCCATTGCCAATCAGCTGAAGGCTCTTAATGATGAGCGGAAAGAACTGACGGAGCATGCCACCCAGGTGGCCATGGACCAGGTGGAGAAGGAACTGTCCGGAGACCGGGTACTGGTGGTCTATTTACCGGATTGTCATGAAAGCGTGGCAGGAATCGTGGCAGGAAGAGTCCGTGAGCACTATTATAAGCCCTCCATTGTTCTGACCAAAACAGAGAATGGTCTGAAAGGTTCCGGTCGTTCCATTGAAAGCTATAATCTGCATGAAGAACTAACCCGGGTGTCGCATCTCTTTACCCAGTTTGGCGGTCATAAGATGGCGGCCGGCATGTCCCTTCCAGAAGAAAATCTGGAAACGTTCCGCCGGGAGATCAATGACAACTGTACCCTTACAGAAGAAGAGATGACAGAGAAGATCGTCATTGATGTGCCCATGCCTTTATCGTATGTAACCATGGACCTGGTAAGGCAGATGGATGTGCTGGAACCCTTCGGAAACGGTAATCCCAAGCCGGTGTTTGCCCAGAAGGATCTGGAAGTAATAGATCTTCGTGTGCTGGGACAAAACCGGAGAGTGGTAAAGATCCAGGCATCCACACCCGACCGGAGAGGGTTTTCCCTGACCTGGTTCGGAGACGGAGATGCATTTGTATCGGAAGTAAAGAAAGGGGACAGTTTGTCGGTTCTTTATTATCCCAACATCAATACATTTCGGGGAGAACAGAACCTGGAATTTGTGATCTCCGGCTATAAGATCCAGTAAAAATAGGGTATATCCGCAATTCTTGGATTTTATAAAATAAACACATTCTGAACACAATTTAGACACAATTATACATTATGATAGGAACCAAGATAGTCGAGAAACTCACTATCTCCCCCCTCATAAGAAGTGGAAAGCCTGGCCGAAGAAGCCAGGCTTTCTGCGTCTATCGGTTCATTGAAAACAGACCCGATTCGCGGTATGATAGGAATGTCCGAAAATGCGGATAAACAGAAGATGAGGGCTGATTTATGAAAACATGTGAACAGTTATTAAAAGGACTGACCTATCAGGTGCTGTCCGGAGACCTTAAGAGAGAAGTGACCGAAGTAGTCAATGACTCCCGCAAGGTAACGGAAGGGTGCCTGTTTTTCTGTATTATAGGAGCAAATCGGGACGGTCATGATCTGGCAGGGGAGGCCTATGAGAAAGGGGCAAGGACCTTTATCGTAAGTAAACCCATAGCCCTTCCTCCGGAAGCGGATGAAAAAAAAGATGCTACGGTGATCTGCGTGGAAGATACCCGTTATGCCATGGCATTTATTTCCGCCAACTATTATGACAATCCCGGGGATACCCTGAAGGTGATCGGTGTGACCGGTACCAAGGGCAAGACCACCACCACCTACCTGGTAAGATCCATTCTGGAACAGGCAGGCTATAAGGTAGGCCTCATCGGTACCATTGAGACCATTATCGGGGATCGTCATATCCCTTCTGCCAATACCACACCGGAATCCTTGTTGCTTCAGAAGACCTTTCGGGATATGTTGGATGCGGGCATTGAGATCTGCGTCATGGAAGTATCCTCCCAGGCCTTAAAGCTTCACCGTTCCCAGGGCTTTACCTTTGAGATCGGTTTATTTACCAACATCGAACCGGACCACATCGGTCCCAATGAGCATGCAGACTTTGAAGAGTATCTCATGTGCAAAGGCCTGCTGTTCAAACAGTGCCGCAAGGGCATCATCAATGCGGACGATCCCAGAAGTATGGATGTGATCCAGGGGCATACCTGTGACATCGAGACCTATGGTCTTACGGATCAGGCCGATCTTTGGGCGGATGAGATCACACTGGTGCGGGATAAGGGCCATTTGGGCGTTTCCTTCCGCGTGGAGGGAAAGGTATCTTACGACGTGGAAACCGGAACGCCGGGTACTTTCAGTGTATATAACGCGCTGGCGGCCATCGCCATCTGCAGGCATTTTTCCATTGATCCTGCAGTAGTGCAGAAAGCTCTGAAAGAAGCCAAGGTAAAGGGGCGTATCGAGCCCGTGAAGGTGTCCGATACCTTCACCCTGCTCATTGACTATGCCCATAACGCCATGAGCCTGGAGAGCCTGTTAAAGACCCTGAGAGCCTATGAACCCCATCGCCTCATCTGCCTCTTTGGCTGCGGCGGCAACCGCTCTAAGCTGCGCCGGTATGAGATGGGTGAGATCAGCGGCAAACTGGCGGATCTGACCATTATCACCTCGGATAATCCAAGAGACGAAGATCCCATGGCGATCATTGAGGATATTAAAACAGGCATCGGGAAAACGGAAGGCTCCTATGTGGAGATCCCCAACCGTAAGGATGCCATCCGCTACGCTATTCGTAACGGACAACCCGGAGACATTGTTGTTTTGGCCGGAAAAGGCCATGAAGATTATCAGGAGATCAAGGGCGTAAAATACCCCATGGATGAGCGAGTGCTGATCCGGGAGATCCTGGAAGAAGAGCAGGTACCAAGCACGTGATCTATCCCTATGCGGACATCATAATCGATATATCCCACGGCGCAGTGGATCGTCCTTTTCAGTACCATATCCCGGAAGATCTTGCGCAAAGACTGGACGTAGGCCAGGCGGTCAAAGTTCCCTTCGGAAACGGCAATAAGACAAGACTGGGCTACATCATCGGCTTTTCACAGCAGCCCCAGATCGAACCGGAGCGGATCAAGGACATCCTGGGCATTGAAGAGAAGGAAGCGGCGGTGGAAGGCCATCTGATCCAGCTGGCCTACTGGATGAAGCAGCATTACGGCTCCACCATGATCAACGCCATGAAGACCGTACTTCCCGCCCATAAGAAGAGTAAGCAGCTGGAGCACCGTTCCCTGCACCGTCTCATCGGAGCGGAAGAAGCCCATAAGTATGCCGAAGCCTTTGCAGCAAAGCATCAGGTTGCCAAGGCCCGTGTGCTGGAAGCCTTATCCGAGGAAGAAGTGATCCCTTACGAGATGCTGCTCCATAAGCTGAACGTATCGGCGCCCACCGTAAAGAGTCTGGAGACTGCAGGCTTTGCCAGGCTTTCTTCCGAGAAATATTATCGCAATCCCCTAAGCTTTCAGGAACTGGAAGCGCAGAAATTATCCCTAAGCGAAGAACAACGGGCCGTAGTGGAGGGAGTGAAAGCAGACCGGGAAGCCGGAAAGCAGGGCACGTATCTGCTCCACGGGATTACAGGAAGCGGGAAAACGGAAGTCTATATCTCGCTGATCCGTGACGTGGTTTCGGCCGGAGGACAGGCCATTGTGCTCATTCCGGAGATCGCCCTGACCTATCAGACCGTAATGCGGTTTTATCGTCATTTCGGAGACCGGGTATCGGTGATGAATTCCACCTTGTCCGACGGTGAAAAATACGACCAGTGTGAACGGGCGAAAAAGGGAGAGATCGATGTGATCATCGGCCCCCGTTCCGCACTGTTTACCCCGTTCCCCAATCTGAAGCTCATTGTCATTGACGAAGAGCACGAGAACAGCTATAAAAGCGAAAACATGCCCCGTTACCATGCCCGCGAGACAGCAGAAGAGCTGGCCCGCCTTACCGGAGCAAGCGTGGTCTTAGGTTCGGCTACGCCTTCCCTGGAAAGCTATTATCGGGCACAACAAGGGCAATATACCTTATACCGGTTAAGTAAGCGCCTTACCGGCGGCTGCCTTCCCACGGTGCATACCGTGGATCTTCGAACGGAGCTTAAGGAAGGCAATCGGACCATTTTCAGCCGCAAGCTGCAGGAACTCATGGAGGACCGGCTGAATAAGAACGAACAGATCATGCTGTTTTTGAACCGCCGCGGTCTGGCAGGGTTTGTATCCTGCAGGAACTGTGGTCTGGTGGTTAAATGTCCCCACTGTGACGTGGCCATGACCCAGCACAGAGGCGGGAAACTGGTATGTCATTATTGTGGCTACGAGATGCCGGAGTACAAGAACTGCCCGCAATGCGGATCCCCTTATATCAAGGGTTGGAAAGCAGGTACCCAGCAGATCGAAGAAGCCGTGGGGAAGATGTTTCCCCAGGCGAAAGTCCTTCGTATGGATGCGGACACCACATCCACCAAAGACAGTTATGAGAAGATCCTTAGCAGCTTCTCCAACCGGGAAGCGGATGTACTGGTGGGAACCCAGATGATCGTCAAGGGTCATGATTTTCCTAATGTTACATTGGTAGGCATCCTGGCCGCAGACCTGTCCTTGTTTGCCAATGATTATCGCTGCTCGGAACGCACCTTCCAGTTACTGACCCAGGCCGCAGGCCGGGCCGGAAGGGGGACCAAACCCGGAGATGTGGTGATCCAGACTTATCAGCCGGAACACTACAGTATCACCTATGCGGCTCAGCAGGATTATACAGGGTTCTATGAGGAGGAGATCAGCTACCGTAAGCTGTTATCCTACCCGCCCGCTGCCCATATGCTGGCAGTGATCGTTACTTCGGATTCGGAAAACCGTGCGCTGTCCCTGATCCGGGAGCTTGCAAGGCAAGTGAAGGAAGAAGGGAAGAAACGGGAGGCGGATCCCGGTAACCAAAAAGAAGGATCCTACCGGAATCGTATGGTAGTGATCGGCCCGGGAGCGGCTTCCGTTTCCCGGATCAAAGATATCTATCGGTTTGTCTTCTACGTAAAGCATCCGGAGGAAGCGGTGCTTATCGCCATGAAGGATCTGTGCGAGAAAACGGAGAAGGATCTGGGGGCCACCCGATGTCAGGTGTATTTCGACTTTGACCCCGTGTACGGATACTGATAGAATGAACTGCGCGGTTATTTGCGCATGACCAAAGATTTATCTGCATATAGCAAAGGAGATTATGATATGGCACTTCGTAAGATCAGAGAAGTCGGAGATGAGATTTTGTATAAGAAGAGCAAGGAAGTTACCATGATGACACCCAGAACCGCCCTGCTCATCGATGATATGTTTGATACCATGTATGAGTCCAACGGCGTGGGACTGGCTGCGGTTCAGATCGGTGTATTAAAGCGTGTGGTAGTGATCGATTGTACGGGAGAAGATCCCATTGTACTGATCAATCCGCAGATCATCGAGACCAGCGGCGAGCAGACCGGCTATGAAGGTTGCCTTAGCGTACCCGGTAAGAGCGGTATCGTGACCCGTCCCGATCATGTCATTGTAAAGGCACTGGATCGTCATATGAAGCCCTTTGAATTAGAGGGAGAGGGTCTTCTTGCCCGTGCCATCTGCCATGAGTGTGAACATCTGGACGGTCATTTATATACCGAGAAGGTAGAAGGAGATCTTATAAACAACGAAGACCTCATTGCCGCAGAACCGGAGGAAGAAGAATGAAGATCGTATTCATGGGAACCCCGGAATTTGCAGCAGCAGCATTAGATGCGCTGATCCGGGCAGGTCATGAGATCACGGCGGTGGTGACACAGCCGGATAAACCCAAGGGAAGAGGCCGTCAGCTGATGGCGCCTCCTGTGAAAGAACTGGCACTTTTGCACAATATTCCGGTATTACAGCCGGTGAAGATCAAGAGGCCGGAAGAGATCGCGGTATTAAAGCAGTATGAAGCCGATGTATATGTGGTGGCGGCTTTTGGACAGATCCTTTCTCAGGAGATCCTGGATATCCCCCGATACGGGTGTCTCAATATCCATGCCTCCCTTCTTCCTGCATACCGCGGAGCAGCGCCCATTCAGTGGTGCATTCTGCGTGGGGAGAAGAAGACCGGCGTGACCATCATGCAGATGGATGCAGGACTGGACACCGGCGACATGCTGACCAAAGCAGAGGTGCCCATTCTGGATACCGATACTGCCGAAAGCCTGGAAGAGAAACTGATGCAGGCAGGCGCAGACCTGATCTGCAGGACACTGCCTCTGGTGGAGCAGGGAAAACTGCAGCCCGAAAAGCAGGGAGAGTGCCCGTTCTATGCAAAGCTTCTGGATAAGTCCATGGGACAGGTGCAGTTTGCATCCCGGAGTGCGGAAGAGATCGATCTGCTGATCCGCGGTCTATATCCCTGGCCCACTGCCTATTGCAGCTTCCGCGGGAAGAATATGAAATTACTGGCTGGAAGGGTGCTGCCTGAAGCACCTGCGGGTTCCGCCCCGGGAAATGCGGGGCAGATCTGTGCAGTGGATAAAAACAGCATCACCGTAACCTGCAGGGAAGGCTTTCTGCAGATCACCCGTCTGCAGCCGGAAGGCAAGAAAGCCATGGACGTGAAAGATTTTCTGCTGGGTAATGCAGTAAAACCCGGCGATATGTTAGAGTAAGAAACTATAGGATATATTTGTGAACGAGAGAGAACTGATCTTACAAATCCTTCTGGAAGCCGAGAAAAACGGTAATTTTACAGGAGTCATATTAAATCAGGTACTGGATAAATACGATTACCTGGAAAACAGCACCAAGGGCCGGATCAAGCGAACGGTCAGCGGCTGTACCGAGCGCCGGCTGGAGCTGGATCATGTCATCGATCAGTTTTCCAAAACCCCGGTACGGAAGATGAAACCGTTCATTCGTGTACTGATGCGTATGAGCGTCTATCAGATCCTGTACATGGAGAAAACGGAAGACTTCGCAGTATGTAATGAAGCAGTGAAACTGGCCAAGGATCACCATTTCGGCCAGCTTTCCGGTTTCGTAAACGGAGTACTGCGGGCAGTGGTCCGGGGGAAAGACACCATTTCCTACCCTTCGGAAGCCGAAGACCTGTTAAAAAGCATCAGCATCCGCTGTTCCATGCCGGAAGAGATCCTGAAGATCTGGCAGGAAGCTTACGGAGAAGAGAAAATGCGGCAGATGGCATATGCACAGCTGGAAAGCCGTCCCATTTCCTTCCGGATGCGCAGAGATCTGCCGAAAGAGCAGCGGCAGGCACTGCTCAAGGAGATGGAGAACGAGGGCCTTACCGTTTCCCAGCATCCTTATGCGAAGGATGCCTATACGGTGGAAAATCTTGAGAAAGTAACGGCTCTTCCCGGATTTTCCGGGGGACTTGTGACCGTGCAGGATGTATCCAGTATGCTTCCGGCTTCTTATGCAGGGATCAAACCCGGAGATCTGGTGGTGGACCTGTGTGCCGCGCCCGGTGGTAAAACCCTGATGGCGGCGGAACGTGTGGGAGATACGGGACAGGTTATTGCCAGAGATCTGACGGAAGAAAAACTGGAAAGGATCCGGGAGAATGCGGCCCGTATGGGCTTTAACAATATCAAAACCCAGGTATATGACGGAAGGGTAACGGATCCTTCCCTCGTAGGAAAGGCGGATGTGGTCCTGGCGGATCTGCCCTGTTCCGGCCTTGGGGTAATCGGCAGGAAACAGGATATCAAATACCACGTGACCGGGGAAAGCATACGGGAACTGGTCGTGCTTCAAAGACAGATCCTGAAGGCTTCCGTCCCCTACTTAAAGAAGGGCGGCAGGCTGATGTACAGCACCTGTACCGTAACACCCTCCGAAAATGAGGAACAGGCAGCCTATATCCGCGACGAATTAAAACTGACGCCTGTTTGCTTCGGAGAGGAAGCAGGCGGAGAAAATGCAGAAAAGAGCCTGCTGCAGATCTTCCCCGGAGAAACAGGGGATGCTGCCAATATGGATGGTTTTTTCCTGGCACTGTTTGAAAAAAGAGATGAGTGAATTGATCGATCTTAAGTCACTGACATTGGACGAACTGAAAAATATGCTGGCGGACTGGGGAGAAAAGCCTTTTCGCGCCGGACAGATCTATGACTGGATCCATAAGAAACTGGCAAGAAGCTTTGATGAGATGACCAATCTGTCGGTGGCTCTTCGGGAGAAACTGGCGGAAAACTGTGAATTGACCACTCTTACGGCAGAGCGGTTGCAGGAATCCAAACTGGATGGCACCAAGAAGGCCTTATTTGCCCTGCCGGATCATAACATGGTGGAAAGTGTCTGGATGAAGTATGAACACGGCAACAGCGTGTGTATTTCCTCTCAGGTGGGTTGTGCCATGGGATGCAGGTTCTGTGCTTCCACCATTGGCGGCAAGGTACGGGATCTGACGCCTGCGGAGATGCTGGATCAGATCTATGCCCTTACCCGGATGAACGGAGAGCGGGTCAGCAATGTGGTGGTCATGGGAACCGGTGAACCACTGGATAATTACGATAATGTCCTGCGATTCATTCATATGCTCACCGACGAGAAGGGCCTGAACATTTCCCAGAGAAATATTACGGTATCGACTTGTGGCATTGTTCCTAATATCCGCAGACTGGCAGAGGAAAAGCTGCAGATCACCCTGGCGCTATCCCTCCATGCCGCAACGGATGAAAAACGGCGGGAGATCATGCCCATTGCCAACAAATATACCATTGCCCAGTTAATGGATGCCTGCAGGTATTATCACGATGAAACGGGACGCAGGATCACCTTTGAATATTCCCTGATCGCAGGGGTCAATGACCGGCCGGAAGATGCCAAAAATCTGGCGGCGCTGGCAGGGCCTTTAAACAGCCACATCAACCTGATCCCGGTAAATCCCGTACGGGAAAGAACCTTTGTACAGCCGGATCACAGGGCAGTGCTTGCATTCAAAAATAAACTTGAAAAATACCACATAAATGTTACTATTAGAAGGGAGTTGGGCAGGGATATCGACGGCGCCTGCGGACAGCTCCGACGCAGCTATAAGCTGGAGAATGAAACATAATCATTCGTGCATTGTATAGGATGCCATGGGACCATGAGCATCCTTTTGTTTTGTATCAGCCTGTTTGCATGACAGGCACCCGGTCCCAAAAAGCGGAGGATCTTTCGGTGTATAAGGTAGCGCACATTTCGGATGTGGGTTTACAACGGAATATGAACCAGGATGTGGTATTCGCATCGGATGTACCCATTGGTAACCTTCCCAATCTGTTCATTGTGGCAGACGGTATGGGCGGCCATAAGGCGGGGGATTATGCGTCCCGTTACACGGTGGATACCATCGTGGAAGAGGTTAAGAACTCTCCGGAGCAGAATCCTACTATCATTCTGCGGAAAGCCATTGAGAAGGCCAATACAGGCGTCGTGAAGCTTTCGGCCGAGAATCCGGCACTGGAAGGCATGGGGACCACCGTGGTGGCCGCCACCTGTATCGGAAAGTACATGCGCGTTGCCAATGTAGGCGACAGCCGGCTGTATGTGGTGAACCGTAAGATCCGCCAGATCACCCGTGATCATTCCTATGTGGAAGAGATGGTAGAGCGGGGGAGCCTGGATCGTGCCAGTGCAAGAACCCACCCCCAGAAGAATATCATTACCAGGGCAGTGGGTGGTCTGGATACCATTGATGTGGACTTTTTTGAAGTGGAACTGGAGCCGGGAGATCTGGTGCTTCTTTGCTCCGACGGACTGACCAACATGATCGATGATGAGAAGATCCGTATCCTTATGAACACCGGAAGAGATGTAGTGGAAAAAGCAGAAGAGCTTGTCCGCGCAGCCAATGAAAACGGAGGAAAAGACAACATTTCCGTTATTATTGTAGAGCCGTTTGCTGACGAGGTAGAAGATGATTAAAATCGGAATGCTTTTGGACGAGCGGTACGAGATCGTTGAGAAGATCGGTACCGGCGGAATGTCCGATGTATATAAAGCCAAAGATCAGAAATTGAATCGACTGGTAGCAGTGAAGGTGCTGAAGCAGGAGTTCTCGGAGAATGCCAATTTTGTCTCCAAATTCCGTACGGAAGCCCAGGCTGCGGCCGGTCTTATGCATCCCAATATTGTGAACGTATACGATGTAGGTGAGGAAAACGGCATCTACTTTATCGTAATGGAGCTGGTGGATGGCATTACCCTGAAGAATTATATTGTGAAAAAGGTGCGTCTGACCGTGAAGGAAGCCATTTCCATCGCGATCCAGGTATCCATGGGTATTGAAGCGGCCCACAACAATCACATCATTCACAGAGATATCAAGCCGCAGAACATCATGATCTCCAAGGACGGTAAGGTGAAGGTCACCGATTTTGGTATTGCCAAGGCGGCGTCCAGTAACACCATTACATCCAACGTCATGGGCAGTGTGCATTATACCTCCCCGGAACAGGCAAGAGGCGGATTCTCAGATGAGAAGAGTGATATTTATTCCTTAGGTATCACCATGTTTGAGATGGTCACCGGACGGGTACCCTTTAACGGAGATACGACCGTTGCCATTGCCATTAAGCAGATCCAGGAGAAGATGCCTTCACCCAGAGAATATGCAGAAGATATTCCGGTGAGCGTAGAGCAGATCATCTTAAAATGCTGTGAGAAGAGTGCGGATCGCCGTTACCAGAACATGGATCAGCTGATCCACGATCTGAAGCAGTCCCTGATCACACCGGATGAGAACTTTGTAAAGCGGATCGATGCGGATACCGAAGCAGCTACCCGCATGCCTACCGATACCGAGATGGCGGTTGTTCGTAAGGACATCAAAGACACCAAAGATACACCGCCGGTAAAAGAGAAGAAACAGTCTGCCATGCGTCTTAAAAAGGATGAAATGGAAGACGAGGACCTGGACGATTTTGATAAGAATATGTTGAGCCCGGGAATGGAACGGATGGCTACGATCCTTACCATTATCGCAGCCATTGTGGTATTCGCCATTGTGATCGTTCTGGCCGGGAAGACCTTTGATCTTTTCGGAGAGAAAGAGGCGGATAAGACCGAAACCGGTGTGCAGTCTACCACCGTGCAGATGATCGATGTGATTGGTAAGACCTATGTAGAAGCACAGGCTGCTTTAGAGGAGATCGGACTGGACAGCATCGTGGAATATGAAGAATCCGATGCCTACGGCGAGAACATCGTTATGCGAAGCGGTGTGGAGAAGGGAACCTGGGTACAGGCAGGAACGGTGGTTACCTTAACCGTCAGTGCCGGAACCAGCGGTGTGGAAGTACCGGATGTTACACTGGGAACCCTGGAACAGGCTTATTATATCCTGCAGGAAGCAGGATTTGTGGTAGAAGAAAAGGAAGGCTATTCCGACGAAGTGGAGGAAGGTTCGGTGATCCGTCAGATCCCCAAGGCCAGCTCCAAAGCGCCGGAGGGATCCACTATTGTGCTGATCGTTTCCCAGGGACCTGTGGAAGCAGAGGTCCGCATGCCGGATCTTACCGGTATGACCGAGGAAGAAGCCATGGTTACCTTAACGGAAGCCGGTTTGGCACTGGGCAATGTAACCGAGGTATATAACGATGATTACAATCTGCTGGGGAAGGTATGCGCCCAGAGTGTGGTAAAGAATACCACTGTAGTGGAGGGCACTTCCGTGAATATCTCCATCAGCAAAGGACCGGAGAATGCCACCTACAGTTACAGTGCCAATATTGTGGCGCCTACCTCGGAAGAAGATCCGGATTTTGTTCCGGGTACTACGGTGGATATTCAGATCATAGACGGAAACGGTAACAGTCTTTTGGATTCTGCGGTAAAGGATTTCCCTTTCTCCGTGAATTTCAAGAACCTGACCACTTCCCATGGAACCATAATATTTAATTACACCGATCAGATCGATTCAGTGACCACCACGGATCCCTCCACCGGTGAGACCACCACTTCCCAGAACCAGACCAAGGCCATGACCGTGCGAAGAGAAGTGGAATTTACAATCAACCGATAGAAACTGCTGCAGGCAGTAAAGGAGAAGATGAGGAAAGAAACCGGAAAGATCATTAAAGGAATTGCCGGATTCTATTATGTGGATCTGCAGGACGGAAGACTGATGGAATGTAAAGCCAGAGGCATCTTCCGAAAAGAGGGCAATAAGCCACTGGTAGGCGATATGGTAGAGATCGAGGTACTGGATGAGCATGAAAACACCGGCAATGTGGTTTCCATTTTACCCAGACGAAATCAGCTGATCCGCCCCGCCAGCGCCAATGTGGACCAGGCCCTGGTATTTTTTGCAGCCACCAGTCCGGACCCGAATTTCATCCTTCTGGACCGGTTTCTCATTATGATGGAGCAGAAACATCTTCCCTGTACCATCTGTTTTAATAAGACGGATCTCATCGATACCGATGCTTTTCAAGGCGTAAAGGATGCTTATGAAAAAGCCGGTTATCCTGTGTTATATACCCGTATGAAACAAGCGGGAGAAGAAGCCTCCGGTGTGGCGGCTCTTCGTGCCTTTCTGAAAGGAAAGACCACCATTCTGGCAGGTCCCAGCGGCGTAGGAAAATCCACCACGGTGAACCGCTTACAGTCCCATGTTCTTATGGAGACGGGAGAATTAAGTGCCAGGATCGAACGGGGTAAACAGACCACCCGTCATGCACAGTTGATCCCCCTGGAGGATCCGGGAACCTATATCATGGATACTCCCGGTTTTTCTTCACTGGATCTCTTTGATCTGGAAGCGACCGAGCTTAAGGATTACTATCCGGAATTCGAACCGTATATGGCTTCCTGCAAATTCAGCGGCTGTGTACATCACATGGAGCCGGACTGCGGAGTGAAGAAAGCCGTGGAAGAAGGAGAGATCGCCCGGATGCGCTATGAACAGTACCTGA
>JAIKYN010000354.1 GCA_024683155.1 Lachnospiraceae bacterium
TCAAAAACTCTTCCTCCGACAGTTGGAAACAAAAGTCTTCAGGAAATCGTTTCTTATTGCGCTTAACCGCACGGTTCAGAGCTCCTGTTTCGACCATGTATTACATAGCAAGATCACTATCCAACATAACCTGCTTCCCACGTACGATATGAATTTGACTCCTAATATCTATAGTTTCCACTTTCAACGGTATATTATCCGTTATCTGAATCTGCTCCGTTTTCGCCACTTGCCCCTCCATATTTGACACCTTTCCCAACCAATTCCTCATATTTCAGCTGATATGCCAACAAACGCGGAATGTACTCTGGAGGAGTCCGTCGTCCTGCTTCCCAATCCTCCAAAGTTCTAACTGGAATCCCCGTATGTTCTGAAAACTCTTTTCGATTCATATTTACACTCTCGCGTAGTTCTCTTATCACCTTTGCAGTATTCATAACACCCTCCTCGCATTGCGTTTTCTTTATTATGTCACGCAGCGCGTGAACACGCAATGTGTGGTTTAATATTTCCATTCATAGAATCATTCAAAGAATCAAAACAAAAAAGAGCCGAGAGCGAACGCTCTCAGCCCTTGATATTACTGGTTTTCTATACACTTGCAAACCGCATGGAACTACTCACTCGTTATTCCATCTCTATCGTCCCCGGAGGCTTACTGGTCAGATCGTAGAATACGCGATTGACGCCGCGCACTTCGTTAATGATCCGGCTCATAGCCTTCTGTAATACGTCCCAGGGGATGTTGGCTGCCTCTGCTGTCATGAAATCAATGGTATTCACGGCACGAAGGGCTACCGCGTAGTCATACGTACGCTCATCTCCCATAACGCCTACGGAACGCATATTGGTCAGTGCTGCAAAATACTGATTGGGCATCCACTTGGGTTCCTCTCCGTGTTCTGCCTTATATGCTTCCACCGCGCTATCTACTTCCTGGCGGTAGATCGCATCTGCATCCTGTACCATCCGAACCTTATCGGCCGTTACTTCCCCTACGATACGAACGCCCAGTCCGGGACCGGGGAAGGGCTGACGGTATACCAGATACGGCGGGATTCCCAGTTCCAGTCCGGCTTTACGAACTTCATCCTTAAACAGATCCCTTAAAGGCTCGATGATCTCCTTGAAATCCACATGCTCCGGCAAACCGCCTACATTATGGTGGGACTTGATCACTGCGGATTCACCGCCCAGACCGCTTTCCACCACATCGGGATAAATGGTTCCCTGCACCAGATAGTCCACTCTTCCGATCTTCTTTGCTTCTTCCTCGAAGATACGAATGAACTCTTCACCGATGATCTTACGCTTGCGCTCCGGCTCATCTACGCCTGCAAGCTTACTATAATAACGCTCCTGCGCATTGACACGGATAAAATTCAGCTCATATGAACCCTTGGGTCCAAATACCGCCTCTACTTCATCTCCTTCATTTTTACGCAGAAGACCGTGATCTACAAATACACAGGTCAGCTGTTTTCCAACTGCCTTGGATAAAAGAACGGCTGCCACGGAAGAATCCACACCACCGGATAAGGCGCAAAGCACCTTGCCGTCGCCCACTTTTTCCCGGATCTCCCGGATGGCATGCTCTACAAAGCTGTCCATCTTCCAGTCCCCGGCACAGCCGCAGACATTCCGTACGAAGTTATACAGCATCCTGGTTCCGTTATCGGTATGCAGCACTTCCGGATGGAACTGGATAGCATACAGATTTTTCTCCACATTCTGAGCAGCTGCCACCGGCGTATTGGCGGTATGTGCCACAGAAGTAAAGCCGGGGGCCAGTTTACTGATATAATCGAAATGGCTCATCCACACGATATTTTTCTCGGGAAGTCCCTGAAACAGCGGGGATGTAGTGTCAAAAAAGGTTTCGGTCTTTCCGTATTCACGGTTCTGCGCCCGCTTCACCTCGCCGCCCAGCACATGACTCATCAGCTGCGCACCATAGCAAAGACCCAGCACCGGAATGCCGGTTTCAAACAGTTCTTTTCCGCAGGTTGCCGCGCCTTCTTCGTAGACGCTGCTGGGACCACCGGTTAAGATGATTCCCTTCGGCTTTTTCTCCAGGATCTGCTGAAGCGGCGTCCGGTAGGAATAAATCTCGCAATATACATTGCATTCCCGGACTCTCCGCGCAACCAGCTGGTTGTACTGTCCGCCGAAATCGATAACGATCACGCTTTCTCTTTCCATAAATCTCCTCTTCTGTAACACCCACATGTTTACCAAGTCTGATTATAGTGATGCGAACCCTATCCGTCAAAAACTTTCTACGCTTCGTCCATATAATCACCCAGGGTATGCCGGAAACGATCGCCCCCGCTCTGGCCTTCCTGAAAGCGTTCATAAGCCGCTTTTCCTGCTTCCAGCACTTCCTCCCGGAACTCTCTGGAAGAGATCAGGTTACAGCCCTCTCCCCGGACAATGATCTGTTCCATCCCATCGGAAGTAGCCACCCATACATCATAATGCCGTGCATGTTCGTGGGCAAAATGTTCAATGTACGCATCCGCCGTCTGGGCTTCACGGGTATATACCACGTGTATGTTGAGATAATCGGAAAACTCCTCCGCATGGCCCGCCACGCGGTAAGCGTCAAATACCACAATGAGCTCACACCCCCGGATGCTCTGATAATTACACAGAATGTCCAGAAGGCTTCCCCGGGCGGAATCAATGTTAAGCTGTGCCAGTTCGTTCAGCTCCGGCCATGCAAAGATATTGTTATATCCATCCACCAGAAGATATTCCGGCTTTTTCATATCCTTGATGATCCGCTTGCTCTCCGGTGACTCTTTTTCCGTACCTTCTGCCTCTTCCTTTCGTTGCAGGCTGCGGCTTTCATACGCTTCCCGGGCTGCCCGGATCCTGGCGTCCGTTTCCGGATCTGCTTTCCGCATGCGGCTCTTGGGAATTCCCGAAGTATTCACCCTTCCGCCCCGCTTGTTGGCGTAGAAGGTCTGCCGGATGATGGAATCCACTTCTTCCACAGATAAATGTGCCTGCTCTTTCTGACGCGCCTTCTCTTCCAGTGCTGCCGTATCCAGTTCCGCCAGTCCGTCCGCGGACTGACCTCTCTCCTGCTTTGCCAGTCTGGCCAGATAACTATCCACATGCATATATTTGGGCACCTGCTGCCAGGGCACCACAAAGCCTGCTCCGTGGGCGCAGAACACCGAATCGGAGGTGTTGCGAAGATCCAGGTCGGGCACATATCCTTTCTCTGCGATCACTTCCTCTGCATTATGGCAGGGCAGATATCCGTGGAACCGGAAGGTGATCTCTCCTTCTCCACGGCTGTACGCCCTTAAGGTATCCGCATATTCCCGGCTTTCGGAAACCGGTACGATCCCGGTAAGGACCGTCGTCTCCCCATCCTGCCGGGAGGGCTCAAATTTTCCCTGCATACGGTCCAGATCTGTCATGGCCCGGCCGGTAAGGGCCTGGGGCACCCGCAGGACAAATTCATACCAGGGCTCCAATAAAACCCCTTTGGCCTGGCGAAGTCCCTGGCGTACCGCACGATAGGTAGCCTGCCGGAAATCACCGCCCTCGGTATGCTTGTTACTGGCTCTTCCGCCAACCACCGAGATCTTCATATCCGTTATGGGTGCGCCGGTTAAGACACCCCGATGCTCTTTTTCTTCCAAATGGGTCAGGATCAGCCGCTGCCAGTTGGTCGCCAGCTCTTCCGTGGTGCACCTGCTTTCAAATACCAGTCCGCTTCCGGGCTCGCCCGGCTCCAGCAACAGATGGACCTCCGCATAGTGACGCAGGGGCTCGTAATGGCCCACGCCCTCCACTACCGTGGATATGGTTTCCTTATAAATGATGCTGCCGCTGTCAAAGCTCACATCCATGCCAAAGCGATCCGCAATGGTACTTTTTAAGATCTCGGTCTGCACCTCTCCCATGAGACGCACCAGGATCTCCTGCTTTTCTTCTTCCCACACCAGGTGCAGGGAAGGATCCTCTTCCTCCAGTTCCCGTAATCTTGGCAGCGCTTCTCTGGCATCTGTGCCCTGGGGCAATACGATGCGATAGGTAAGGACCGGAGATAACACAGGGAAATGTACCTGCTGTTCTGCGCCAAGGCCTTCTCCCGTTCGGCTTCCGGAAAGGCCGGTGACTGCACACACTATGCCGGCCTCTGCCTGATTTACGGTTTCATATTTATTCCCGGAATAGATCCGGATCTGCTCGATCTTTTCGTCATATTCGGGAATCACCTGCTTTACTTTCAGGACTCCGCCGGTCACCTTCAGATAGGTGAGACGGTTTCCCGCTTCATCCCGGGCAATCTTAAAAATACGGGCTCCAAAAACAGTTCCGTATTCTCTTACCGGGCCATAGCTGCGGATGCCTTCCAGCAGCTCGTCTACGCCATCCATTTTAAGTGCCGCGCCAAAATAACAGGGAAAGATCTTCCGCTCACCGACCAGCTGACGGATCTCCTCTTCCGAGGCAGGCTGTTGCTCTTCCAAAAACCGGTTCAGCAGCTTCTCATCCGCCATGGCAATCTCTTCCCAGAAAGCATCGTCCCTTGCTCCCGGAGTAAAATCCAGGATATAGCTGCTAAAGGTATCCTGCAGGTCCTGTAATACCCTTCCTTTTTCATTTCCCGGCTGGTCCATCTTATTTACAAAGAGGATCACGGGAATATGATAGCGTTCCAGTAATTTCCAAAGGGTTTTTGTGTGACTTTGTACCCCGTCTTTGCCACTGACGACCAAAATCGCCAGATCCAGCACTTGCAGGGTACGCTCCATCTCCGCCGAGAAATCCACGTGTCCCGGTGTATCCAGCAAAGTAACCCTTGTATCTTTCATATCCAATATGGCCTGCTTGGATAAAATAGTGATCCCGCGCTGCTTTTCCAGTGCCTGGGTGTCCA
>JAIKYN010000013.1 GCA_024683155.1 Lachnospiraceae bacterium
ATCCTCTTACAGATGAACAGATTGAAATGTTTAAACTGTTGAAGAGAAAAGAGGAGACCAACAAGAGGCTCTTTGGTAATGCTTATCAGGACAATGATTACATTTTCAAACATGAGGACGGATCCCTTTTTTACCCGGATTATCCGTCCAAAGCTTTCAGTAAGCTTATAAAGAAAATGCCCGAACTACCGCAGAATATAACGTTTCATGGGCTTAGATCCTCCTGCGTATCAATATTGGTTCACCAAGGTATGGATGTTAAAAGTATTCAAAAATGGGTGGGACATGCGGATATTGATACGACATTAAGGATATACGCCAAAGTCAAAGATAAAGAGTCGAAATGTGAAATCTCAGAAACGATGAAAGACATTATTCAGCTTAAGAACTATTCAACAGAGTAACAAGGTAATGATATAAGACTCACAGATCATTATTCCAGAGTATATTGTAATAAATGTGGTGATAAAAGGAAATGGTTAGAAAAAAGTTAGAAATCAGTAAAAAAACACCAGGGGTCGAAACCTCAAACCCATGATGTTTTCTGAATCGGGGCAACGTGATTCGAACACGCGACCTCTGCGTCCCGAACGCAGCGCTCTACCAAGCTGAGCCATGCCCCGACGATCAACGCATGTATGATGATACAACAGAAATTCGGACATTGTCAAGGTTTATCGGAAAAGCCGAAAACCAGGGACATTATCCTTTATAAAAAGGAGTTTATCAGGTGGATCAAAAGACCGCCGGCCACGCCCGAAACATATAACAGCAGCAGAACCAGCAGGTTCTTTTTAAGATCCTGTCCCACGCGGAACAGAACCAGAAGGCCTACACCGGCGCCAACCAGAAGGCCGGCCATCATGGCAGAATAGCTCATGGCACCCTGAATATATAACTGGGTCAGTACAACGGAAGCTGCGCAGTTGGGGATCAGGCCGATGATCCCGGCCAGGACCTCGCCCAAAAACGGCTGATGTAAAATAAACTGAGCCAATGCTTCCTCGCCGATGGTACCGATGACAATATTCAGTATGGCAGAGACGGTGAGAATAAAAACAAATACTTCGGAAGTATGCTTAAAGGCCGACAGGAAGATGCCATCCTTGCAATTACAATGGTCATGTTCGCAGATCTCTTTAATGGTAAAGGGATTCTCGGTTTCCGCATCGTGCTTTGTCTGCATGGCGTGATACTTGTGCCGTCCCTGCACCACCACATCGATGAGAAGACCGGCAATGATGCCATATACCATCTTGGTCAGCAGGATCCGAAGGATCAGGGAAACGGGCGCCGCTTCGGAGATCATAATGGGGAGCATCTCATCGGATGTGGATAAAAAGATGGCGATGAGAGTGCCTGCCGTAATGACCCGGCCGGCATAAAGGCTGGCAGCCGCCGCAGAAAAACCGCACTGCGGCACAACGCCTAAAATACCGCCAAAAACAGGACCCAGACGACCGGCCTGCTGCACGATCATCTTGGTTTTACTTTCTGTATGGTGCTCCAGATACTCCATAAGTACATATGTGATATAAAGAAAAGGAAGAAGTTTGGCGCTGTCCAGCACCGCATCGATAATCGCTTCCTGGATCATAAAAAACCTTTCTGCAAAATGCGAATCCAAAGGGAACATCAAGTTTGTATTTCTAATCTGTAGCGAATATACTAACATAATAATAAAGAAAAGAAAAGGAAACTTATTATGAGTGAACAATATACAACCACGGCCTATTTAAGAAAAGGCGAAGGCAGAACTCTGAAAAAGGGCGGTCTTTGGGTATATGACAATGAGATCGACCGGGTAGAAGGAGATTTTACGCCCGGGGATATCATTTCCGTACGGGATTTCGACGGATATTTCATGGGATACGGTTATATCAATCCGGCATCCAGGATCGAGATCCGGCTCCTTTCCCGGAAAGAGGAGCATAAGATCACCGAGAGCTTCCTTATGCAGCGGGTCCGGGATGCCTGGAACTACCGCAAAACCGTTATTGATACCTCTTCCTGCCGTGTGATCTTCGGAGAAGCCGATTATCTGCCGGGAATCGTTGTGGATAAATTCGAAGACGTGCTGGTGGTGGAAAGTCTGACCCTGGGCATCGATCTTCTGAAAATGCAGATTTTGGAAGCCGTTCAGAAGGTACTGGGGGAAGATGGAATCCGGATCAGAGGGATATATGAGCGAAGCGATGCCAAGGTGCGGGAGCAGGAAGGCATGGAGCGTTACAAAGGCTTTATAGGTGAACCCTTTGACACGAAGATTCGCATTGTGGAAAACGGCGTCATTTTTAATGTAGATGTGGAAGACGGGCAGAAAACCGGATTCTTTCTGGATCAGAAAAACAACCGGGCAGCCATTCACCGATTATGCAAAGACAAGAAGGTGCTGGATTGCTTTACCCACACCGGATCCTTTGCTTTAAATGCAGGTCTTGCGGGAGCTAGTGAAGTATTGGGCGTAGATGCATCGGAGCTGGGCATTGAGCAGGCACGGGAAAATGCAAGGCTCAATCACCTGGAAGGGACTGTATCGTTCCAGGTAGCGGATGTATTTGACCTGCTGCCGGAGTTAGAGCAAAAAGGAGAGCGTTATGATGTAGTGATCCTGGATCCACCGGCCTTTACCAAGTCCCGGAATTCCATTAAAAATGCGGTGAAAGGCTATCGTGAGATCAATCTGCGCGGCATGAAACTGGTAAAAGACGGAGGCTATCTGTGTACCTGTTCCTGTTCGCACTTCATGGATCCGGAACTGTTTGCCAGGACTATTAAGGAAGCTGCAAACGGGGCCCACAAACGACTGCGCCAGGTGGAATTCCGTACCCAGGCGCCGGATCATCCCTTTGTATGGACGGGAGAAGAGAATTCTTACTATCTGAAGTTCTATATTTTTCAGGTAGTGGAAGAAAAATAAGTATATCCTGCAGAAATAAGGCGCTTCTTTCAGGATGCGAAAGAAAAGAAAGAACCATCAGGAGGAAATGTGAAGGCTTATTATCACCTTCCCGGGTTATTTGAATTCTATGAACTGTATGCGGCATTTTTGCCTTTATTTTATAGCCATAGAGAATACTTTTACGATTGGTGTGAGATCGGATCCATATACGGAGCACCCGGAGATTGCCTCTGGGGTGGCGGTCGTGTAGGGTTTGGGGATGCAGATCCGGAACAGGTAGCTGCGCTGATGGAGGAATATGGCATATCCGCCCGGTTGACCTTCAGCAATTCCCTGTTAAAAGAGGAGCATCTGGCAGATAAAGCCTGTAACCGTCTGTGCCGTCTCTTCGAACGAAAAGAAGGCGTAGCAAACGGAGTGATCCTGTATTCCGACCTGCTCTTAAACTATCTGCAAGAGAACTATCCTGCATTTTACCGGGTATCTTCCACCACAAAGGTGCTGACGGACTTTGAAGATCTGAAGAAGGAATTACAGCGGGAAGAATATGCCTTTGTGGTTCCGGATTTTCGTCTGAATAAGAAGATGGAGGAACTGTCCGGATTGCCGGAGCCACTGAAAAATAAAGTGGAATTTCTCTGCAACGAATGTTGCTACTATGGATGTACAGACCGAAAAGTCTGCTATGAAACGGTAAGTAAAAAGAGCCTGGGAGAGGATTGTGCGGATCATGTATGTACTTCCCCCGGTGCACAGAGAGGCTATCGTTTTTCCGAAGCAATGAAAAATCCCGGATTCATCGGGATCGATGATATCCGGGAAAGGTATCTTCCTATGGGATTTTCACAGTTTAAAATCGAGGGACGCAGCTTAGGCAGTGCTCTTGTATTGGAGTTTCTACTATATTACATGACGAAGCAGGAGCATCAGCTGAAGGTCCGGGAGGAAATCTACCTGGACAGCATGCTGGATCTGTTCTAGACAGATCATCTGCGGGTTCGCTTCAGATAATCGATCTCTCGCTGCAAAGCGGCGATCTTCTGATTGGCAGCCTGAAGGGCTGCTTCATATTCTTCCCGGGAGAACTCTTCTCTTCCGGAGCTTCTGCGAGAGGAAGAAGCTTCTTCATAGTCTTCGTCATCTTCCTCATCGTCATCGCCGTCTCGGCGGAACGAAAGCAACGTAGAAATGATCACGATCAGGATGATCACAATGGCAGCCAGTACATACAGTAAGGTACGGGTCAGCCAGGGGATGGTAATGTTTACAATGGGAAGGGTAAGGCCGGTCTGTGTTTCTTCCGTTTCCGAAACCGTCGTCTCTGCGGCAGAAGCATCGGTTTTTGCTTCAGAATCCTTCGATTCTTGTGTTTCAGCTACAGAGCCATCGGTTAGATCTGCATCTGCGAGATAATCCGAGTATACGTAGCCGGTTTCTCCCTTATATTTTATTTCATACCAGCCATTATCCGTTATACCGGTGACATAAACTTCTTCGCCGGCTTTTAACGAGCCGAGGGTATAATAATCTTTTCCCGGTCCGGTGCGGACATTTACACCAGTATTAGCCTGAGCAAATCCGCTTTTTTCCGTAACCTCAAACGCCCGGGAGCGGATGGGGGCTGCAAGGCAAAGAAACAGAACCAGAAGACAGCAGAACCGAAGGAAAAATAAAAAAGATCTCTTCATATTCGTAATCATGGCATTCCCCTTGTACGTAAGGATATGTCGTAGAAGTTGCCGGGCAGGTAACGCTACGTCATAGCATAAAAAAACCACCTACAAAAGTAAGTGGTCCAAGTTGCGTGCGCCTCCAGGGGCTCGAACCCTGGACACCCTGATTAAGAGTCAGGTGCTCTACCAACTGAGCTAGAGGCGCTCGTATTTACAACGCAAGAATGATTATAGTATAATGCAATTTAGT